>JAEEKM010000291.1 GCA_016282455.1 Treponema sp.
ATATGTCGTTTCCTTGGCAAGAAAATATGGACCGACTTTTAAAAGCATAGAATCATAGCGAAGCCCCGCAACAGTTCCCACATCAAGGGTACGGAAACTTTCGTAATTGGCAACCTGTTTTGCAAGAGGTATATTATTATTCCAGGCAATACTCCAGGGCATTTCAGGGTAACGGTCATCAAGAACATCTGCATAGGCCTGAATAAAAAAGTTTGGAGTAACGGGCTGCATGTAATAGAGGGAAGCACCAAAGTCATTTACAGAAACACCGGAAAGTGCAACAAGTGAACCTGGCCCCGTAAGTCCGCGGAACTGAAAGTCCATGGAAAAATCAAGTGAAGTGTAAGTCTTGGAAGAAAGGGACTGTTCAAAATCAACCCCGAACACAATTTTTGCTTCCTTCTGTTCCTTCTGCTTGAGTATGAGTTTTAAAATCGTTTCATCCCCCTCTTCAAAAACACGGGGACGAATGCTTTCGTATTTTCCAGTCCGGTAAATGTTTTCCATAAAATCCTGCAGGACTTCAGGAGTGAGCTCATGGTCATACACCCTTTCAAAAAGTCTGTTTAAGAATTTAATGTCCTTGTCATAAGCACCTTCCACTTCCATTTTTGTAGGAATAAGATTTGCCTTTCTGCGGTAAGTGCCGCGCTTCTTTGGTTCAACCCTTTCAGAAATACGATTTCCGTTTTCATCATAATCATCCGGATAAATTCTTCTGCGGATTTCTTCAAGTGACTCTTCGTATTTGGGAAGAACTTTCTTTCCTTCGTTAAAGATTGATTTTGCCTTTTGAAAATCCAGTGTTCCGAATTTTGAAATATCAGGAAAAATCACAAGGTCTGCATCTTTATAAAGGGCGCTTGTTGCCGTGTACTGGGAAATTGTAATTGTGTTAAGCATTGCCACTGCAGGGTTGGAAGAATAAATCTCCGGGTCGTCACGAACCTTCTGAGAAATATCCACTGCAATGATAATGTCATAACCCATGTTTTTTGCAACATTGATTGCAAGGTTGTAGCGGATGCCTCCGTCCATGAAATGATAGCCGTCAATTTCGGCAGGTGCAAAAACTGAAGGAAGACTCATGCTTGCCCTGATTGCTTCTGCAAGGTCTCCTGAATCAAGCACCATGGCTTCTCCGGTAAGCATGTCGGTAACTACGGCACGGAAGGGAATTTTGAGCGTGTCAAAAGAAATTTCTGAAGGATATTTTATGGTAAGTTCCTTAAGCACCTGGTACACATTCTGTCCGTTTGAAAGACTGCTTCCCAGCCTGAGCTTAAAGGGATTGAGGCTGAAGTTTATTGCCGCAACAGAAGACTCAAGGCTGTGATCTTCCAGAGTATCTTCGTATGGGGAACTTGCAGAGTCTAAAAAAAGAGGGGTCCAGTCAAGGGAATCAAAGGCAGAAAGAATCTCCTTCGGGGTATAGCCTGCCGAATACAAACCTCCGATTATTGAACCGATACTGGTTCCCACCACCATATCGATTGGAATACCAAGTTCTTCTATAAATTCAATTACAGGAAGATGGGCAAAACCTTTAGCACCACCGCCTGCAAGCACAAGTGCAACAGAAGGTCTTCCTTCCGGTTTTGGGCCTGAAGCAAGAGGCTGATCTGCATTCTTTGGTTCTGCAAAAACATGCTGAAAAACAAAAAAAGTCAATAAAATAGAAAAAATAATGCGTTTCACGTTCTTATTCTAACACGAAAAAGAATTAAAATCAAAAAAACTAAAAAACTAGTTGGAAAACTGGTTGACTTTTTAAGTAAAATGGGTTATCTTAAAGGAAGCAAAAAAAAGGAGGTACTTATGCCCGCATTAAACCTTTCTGCACAAAGTCTCGGCCGCTACATAATAGGCTCATTTCAGGCAAAAACTTATTTTGCAGAAGTTCTCAGAACTGTAGAAGCAGGAAACACTGTAGTCATAACCCGAAACGGGCATGATGTAGCAGTTATGCAAAGCCCCGCACGTGCAAAAAACACAAAGGCACTTGAAGCCTGGAAGCGGCTTTCTTCCATTGCAAAAGAACTTTCTGAACAAAAAGGTGCAAATAAAGTAAGCACAAAAGACATTGAGGAGTGGAAACTTGACGGAAGAAAATAGCACAGAATTTCTCAAAGGCGCAGTCTTTAATGCAGAGGGAAAAGAAGAAGATGCACTCCCCCTTGCGGTAATGGATGCCTCTTACATTGCAAGTGCCCTGCTCTGTGATTTTTGCAGCGATGAGTCTGTAGAGTCCCGAACCTTTATGGAAGAGATAATCTCTAAAAACGGACAGATTGTAGTTCCACAGCTCTTCTGGTATGAAATCGGCAACGTTCTGTTGAATGCCTCTAAGCAGAAAAAAAACGGAAGTCCTTCAAGAATAAGCAAAGTACAGCTGGATTCAATTACACTGCTTCTAGGGGACCTTCCCATTTACACAGACAGCCAGCCAAACGGAGAGATTCGGGGAAGAATTATGCACATGACAGAAGAAGAAGGCCTCTCCTACTACGATGCCGCTTACCTGGAACTTGCCAGAAGACAGAACTTACCGCTTAAAACTTTTGACGAAAAACTCAAACTTGCGGCAGCAAAAATTTAAGGCAAAGAAAACTACTTACCGTATGTTTTTTCCAGGTCAAAAATCTGGTCACGGATTGCAGCTGCCTGTTCGTAGTCAAGCCGTTCTGCCGCTTCTTCCATTTCTTTTTTGAGGGCATTGATAAGTTTTTTCCTCTGTTTTGCGTCAAAGAGGTTGGCAGTTTTCTTAAGGGTTTCAAGCTGAACTTTTGCATTCTCTTCTGCATCTTCTTTTTCATGCTCAAGAATGTCTTCCACTGCTTTCCTGATTGTTTTGGGAGTAATGCCGTGTTCTTTATTGTAGGCTTCCTGAATGCTTCTTCGGCGCTGAGTTTCCTCAATGGCTTCTTTCATTGCATCACTCATGCGGTCTGCATACATAACTACCATGCCCTCTGCGTTACGGGCGGCACGTCCTATAATCTGAATAAGACTTGTGGTACTTCGCAAAAAGCCAATCTTATCGGCATCGAGCAGGGCAATAAAACTCACTTCAGGAAGGTCAATTCCTTCGCGCAAAAGGTTAATGCCAATGAGCACATCAATCTCCCCGCTCCGGAGTGACTTTAATATTTCCACCCGCTCAAAAGTGTCAATCTCAGAGTGAATGTACTTTACCTTCATGCCAAGGCCGGAAAGATAGTCTGTAAGGTCTTCTGCCATTTTTTTTGTAAGGGTAAGAACAAGACTGCGTTCTTTTTTTACAATCCTCTCCTGCACTTCTTTGTAAATGTCCTGCATCTGCCCTTCGGTAGGCCTCACTTCTACAATGGGGTCAAGAAGACCTGTCGGGCGGATTATCTGTTCCACAACCTGAGTACTCTGTTTAACTTCTTCCTTACGGGGGGTTGCTGTAACATAAATCACCTGATTCATTTTTGCAGTAAACTCATCTGCCTTTAAGGGACGGTTGTCCAGTGCACTGGGTAAACGGAAACCAAAGTCCACAAGATTCTGTTTACGGCTGCGGTCACCTTCATACATCGCACCAATCTGAGG
>JAEEKM010000292.1 GCA_016282455.1 Treponema sp.
TTGAAAGTTCAACCTTGCATTCAGGAACAAAAGTACTTCCGCTGATTTTTCCTTTCAGAACAAGACTTGTTTCGCTGTTTTCTGCGGCCCAGTTGTGGCTTTCCCATTCAACGGGGAGAAGTCCTTCACTGTCGTTTGTAAAAATTACTTTTACTTCTTTTGGAAGATTTGGTGTTTCGCCGGGTTTTGCAGTTACAGTGAGTGAGTCTGCAAGGGCATAGGGTTCGTAAGTTTTTCCGAGAGTGGCACTTCCGCCCCAGGCATTGTTCACTTCTCCCCTGCCATGCACAAGATTCCAGACTGCAAGTGAAGGCAGTGCTTTTCCGTCAAAACTGAACATAGCCTGATTTTCCCAGGTGTTTCCTTCAATTGTGGAAAGATTTGCTCCCGGCCAAAGAATGGAATCTGCTTCCCAGTAGAATACACCTATACCGCCCTTAACGCTGCTTACAGTTTCTATGATGTCGCGGATTGCACTTGCCTGTCCCTGAACACTTGGAACATAACCGTGGGCTTCATCAGAGTAGGTCTGGAAAACATTTCCCTGACTGTCTCCGTCTTCTTCGGTAAAGGCATAGGCAGTTTCTACAACAGCCATTTCTTTTCCGTAGCGCTTGCTGATCATGTCAAGGTTTGCCTTAAGGTCATTCATGCTGCCGTGCCAGTAGGTGTAAAAACTTAAACCGATAATGTCATAGTCAATCTTTGCTTTTTTTACTTCATCAAAAATCCACTTGTAGAGTTCCTGTCTTCCGCCGTCTGCAAGGTGAATGATGATTTTTATTTTCTCTCCGCCCTGAGAAGTGCGTACACCTTTTGATGCACGGGCGAGGAGATTTGTAAACTCTTTCATACCGCCGATTTTTACGGAAGGATCATCACTCCAGAGCTGTCCGATGGGCCACATAAAACCTGAGTTAAGTTCGTTTCCAATCTGAACTGAATCCGGTGCTGCACCTGCTTTTACAAAGGCATCAATGCTTTCGCGGGTGAACTTTTCTACTTCATCTGCAAGTTCTTTTGCAGAAAGATTTTTCCAGTCCTGGGGCATGTACTGTTTACCGGGGTCTGCCCAGAAGTCAGAGTAATGAAAGTCCAGCATGAACTTGAGGCCGGCATCTTTTATTCTCTTTGCAATGCGGAGGTCTGTTTCAAGATTATTGTTTCCGCCGCCCATGGGATCACCTTTTTTTGCCACGAGCTTTCCGTTTTTGTCGTACTGATTTTCTTCGTAAACGGGATTATTCCAGAGACGGATTCTTACGTAGTTTACGCCGTGACTTTTTAGGATTTTAAAAACATCCTCTTCTTTTCCATCACTGTTGTAGAATTTTCCGCCAGACTTTTCTATCTGGTCAATCATACTGATGTCCACACCGCACATAAAATCTTCAGAAAGATTTTCTACCGGTGCCACAGTGATTTTCTGCTTTACTGCATCAGAGGCGCTGTTTGGTTTTGCAAATGCAAAGCCTGTAAAGAACACCGCTCCTGCAAGGCATAAAAGCACACTTTTCATTTTTTTCATATTTCCCCCTTGCTTGAATCCAAAAGGCCGTTTAATCAACACTTGTTATTTACACGTGTTGATTATTAATTATATTGTCACACGGTTTATGCCAATTGTCAAGGATTTTTTTTCATTAAACTTACGACAAATGCCCCCCGGCTATTCGCAGCGCAGCTTCAAGCGGGAATGTAAGCGTGCATTTGTCATTCGCTTAAACCGCCGTAGTATCTGGCAAAGTAATTACCTATTTTGGAAAGGGCTTTTTTGCTGGCGGCAGGATTTTTTTCCAGAATTGAAAAGAGTTCTTCTTCTGTAATGCGAACGAGTTTAACGCCGGTAAGGGCTGTGGCATCTTCGTTCCGCACGTCATTTAAAATACAGGCTTCCTCTCCGAAGATTTTTCCCTTATCCATAAAAGTACAGTGGTTGGAACGGAAAACCTGCACTGTTCCCTGCACAAGATAGTAGGCATCACTTCCCTCATCCCCTGTGGAATAGATGCGCTCTCCCTTTGAGAAAGAAATCACCCTCTTTCGCCTGCGCATAATAAAATCCGGGTTTATAAAAAGAACCCTTCGTATGGAAGCAAGAAGACGGGTGTCATCATGGTCAGGAAGAAGATATAGTTCTGAAAGGAGGAGGGTTTCAAAGAAAGTGCTGACAAAAAGCCACTGGGCAAAGAAGAGGAAAATTACGAAGAAGAAAAACATTTCCATCAAAAGTACGATGGCATTACTGAGCACTCCATAGATGAGGTTGTAGCGGTTAATATTTATGAAAAGTCCCATGAGACTGCGGAAGGCAGTAAAGACAAGAGTACAGCCGGCACTGGCAAGAGCACTCATAAGAAGAGACGGATGTGCCCTGGTTACAAGCTTGTAAACAGCGGTTATGGCAATGAACATGAGCACAAGCGGAGTCATGTTAACGGCATTGCTTGTAAGGGCAGCCATTGTTTTTGGGAACCACTGGTAAAGGGCATTCACCACTGCCGAAGAACGGGACACTGTCCTGATGGTGATTGTTGCAACTACAAGTATGGCAATGGCAATTACGAGAATGGCTTCTCCTGCAAGAACAAAGACCTGGCTTAAAATAGGGCGGCTTTTTAGTTCTGCACCGTAAATCTTATTCATACCACCGACTACGGAACTGAAAAACCGTCTTGCCATCCAGATGATGGAGATACCAAGGACAATCTCAAAGTTTGTAATTGTATGAATCTGCAAAAGTGAATTGGAAAAACTTTCTATGTTAAAA
>JAEEKM010000293.1 GCA_016282455.1 Treponema sp.
AAAATCTTGCGGTAGCTTTTATGAACTCCCCCAAGAGACCAAATAGAGAAACCCTTCATGAACTCTGCCAGAAAGAGGATAAAACCGAAGCGGCCTCTTACGTTCACTACACCAAGGGGGCTGCCCGCCAGCTCTTTTTGCAGAAAACGGCAGCGTCCGCACAGATACTCGAAGACACTTTGCGCGGTAAGGCTGAAGGCGACATTGAAGCACTGTCTGACCAGTTCATTGCAGACTACAAGGAAGCAATTGCAGAACTTAAGCGTTACACAAAGCAGGATTAGGAAACTTGAAGAGAGGGATTAACTTCGCTATACTGTTTTCATGAACGAAACAACAAGAATCTATCTTAAGTCAAGAGAAGAAACAGAAGTAAATCAGGGATTCCCCTGGGTTTATGATAACGAAATTGCAAACGTAAAATGGCTTTCACAGGACGGAAGCGGAGTTAAAACCACTCCCCTTTCTGAATGTCAGGTAAAAGACGGAAGTCTTGTGGAAGTTTATGCCAATGCCGGTGGTTTTCTTGGAACTGCCGTGATCAACAAAAAATCAAAAATCACCCTGCGCCTTATTGGACGGGAACACGCAGATAAAATTCTTTCTGAAAAAAGCCTCTACATTTCTCACCTGGTACACGAAGCGGTGAACATCAGGGGGCTGCATTTTTCTCAGGAAGACAGCTGCCGCCTCATTTACGGAGAAGCAGACGGACTTCCCGGACTTATTGTTGAACGCTATGTGAGCGAAGGGAAAGTTTATCTTGTAGTACAGTTTCTTGCCCTTGCCTGCGAAGTCTTTAGGGAAGAAATTATTGCAGCCCTTAAGGAGAGCTGTCACCCCTACGGCATTTATGAACGCAGCGATGAAAAAGTGCGCGAAAAAGAAGGACTCCCCCTTAGCTCAGGATGGATTGGCACTGCACGGGATACAAGAATCATCATTAAAGAAAACGGGGTTCTTCTTGAAGTGGACATTAAAAACGGACAGAAAACCGGCTACTTCCTTGACCAAAAATGGAACAGAAAACGGGTTGCAGAACTATGCCATGGAAAGAGGGTTTTAGACACCTTTACCCACACAGGTGCATTCGGACTCAATGCTTTTATGGGTGGCGCCAGAGAAGTTATCAGCGTAGACATAAGCGATGAAGCTGTTGCACAGACAAAACGCAACATCAGTCTTAACGGAGCTGACAAAAAAGTTACTGCCCTTCAGAAAGATGTTTTTGACCTTTTAAAAGAATATGAAGAAAAAGGCGAAATGATTACGTCAAACATTTCGCCTTTTTCTTTATTTTAAGAATATGAAGAAAAAGGCGAAATGTTTGACGTAATCATTCTTGATCCTCCTGCCTTTACAAAAAGTGCAAAGCAGATTCAAAAAGCATACGGCGGTTACAAGGAAATAAACCTTAGGGCAATGAGGCTTTTACGCGAAGGCGGCATTCTTGTTACCTGTTCCTGTTCTTACTATTTTGATGAAAACAATTTTTATTCCATGCTCATGCATGCCGCTAAGGACAGCCACAAAAAAGTGCAGGTTCTGGAAAAAAGAGGCGCTGCCCCTGACCATCCGGTGCTCATCGGTTACCCCCAGAGTGAATACCTCAAGTGTGCAATCTGCCGGGTAAGTTAATATGAGCGGCTCTTACAACTGCGTAGTGCTTTTAGGCCCGACTGCGGTGGGAAAAACCTCACTTGGAGTTGCCATTGCCAGGCACTACGGCTGGGACATAATCAGTGCAGACTCACGCCAGGTTTACAGGGGACTTGACCTTGGAAGCGGTAAGGATTTGTCCGAGTACACAAGTGGCGGAGAGCCGGTAAAAACTCATCTTATAGACATTACCACCCTGCATGAAGAATACAATGTTTTCCGTTTTCAAAATGACTTTTACACAATTGCAAAAGATTTTCTTTCTGAAGGGAAAACACCTTTTGTAGTGGGCGGAACAGGCATGTACATTGACTCAGTTGCAAGGGGCTACGATTTTGTACCAGTGCCGGAAAATGAAAAGTTAAGGGAAGAACTTTCTAAAAAAAGTCTTGAAGAATTAGATGCAATGCTTCTTTCACTCAGGCCAAACCTTCACAACAAAAGTGACCTGCTCATAAGGGAGAGGGTTGTCCGTGCAATAGAAATTGAAACTTTTATGAAAAGCGAAGAATGCAGGGAATTAAGAAAAAGTCTCCCCCAGAGACCGGACATAAAGTGTCTTTTAATTGGCACTACTCTTCCCAGGGAAAAACTTCATGCAAACATAAAAAAGCGCCTTAGGGAACGCATGGAAGCAGGAATGGTAGAAGAAGTAAAAAATCTTCATGAAAAAGACGGCTTTAGCTGGGAAAGGCTTGAAAAACTTGGTCTTGAGTACAGGTTTATAAGTGAATATCTTGAAGGAAAAATAAAAAGCGAAGAAGAAATGGAAGAAAAGCTCTACCACGCAATCTGCCAGTTTGCAAAAAGACAGGAAACCTGGTTCCGCGGCATGCAAAAAAAAGGGGCTGCCATCCACTTTCTCCCTTCCGACGTAGGATACAAAGAGAAGCTTTCGGCAGCCTTTAAGTTAATCGATTCTAAGCGTTAACCGCAATTTTTTCCTCACCAGTTTCAATCTTGGTAAGGTAACCGGTGCGCAGACAGCTTTCAAACAGTGCCTTTGAAATGAAATCTGTCGTTACGTCGCTGAAACCGTCTTTGTCGCGTACAATGCGAACTACATAGCCGTCATCTGTTTCACGCACGATAGTCATAAAATCAGTAGTTTTTCCTATGCTTTTTAATGTATAACTGCCCATAGTTAATCTCCTGTAGTTTAATAAAAATCGGCCTTACAATTATATTTTCGGATTTTTATTAAAACTCATTAGCATTTTCATTAAAAAGTGCTAGAATCTGACTATGATCTTATGCGATGCACACCTCCATCTTGTTCAATTAAATAAACCTCCGGTTTTTGAAAAAGTTACAGACTATTACGCGGCAAGCTGTGCCCATGAAGAAAATGAGTTTTTGCAGATGGAAAAGGAGATAAAAAACTTAAACGAAGAAAACCCGTCTTTTCATATAATCCCTGCATTTGGACTTCACCCCCAGAAGCCTGACCTTAAACTTCTGCCATTTTTAGAAAAACTTTGCCAGGAAAAACGCATCAGGGCAATTGGAGAAAGCGGTTTTGATTTTTTGTCGCCAGATTTTAAGTCTGAAAAAGACAAACAGGAAGAAGCCTGGAGAAACTGCCTCTCTCTTGCAAAAGAACATTCTCTTCCCCTTATCATCCATGACAGAAAGGCACTGGATATTCTTTTTTCCTATACAAAAGAGATGAAAAGCCTGCCCGCCCTTCTTTTTCATTCCTTTGCCTTTGGCCTTAGGGAAGCAGAAGCCCTGCTTGCAAAGGGAATAAACGCTTATTTTTCTTTTGGAAAACAGCTGCTTAACGGGAACAAAAAAAGCCTTGAATGTGCCGCATGCCTTCCGACAGAAAGACTTCTTCTTGAAACAGATGCCCCCTTTCAGACGCTTAAGGGAGAAAAGGAAACCCTGCCCCAGGAAATTATGAAGGTTTATGAAAAGGCAGTAGAGTTAAGGGAAGCAAAAAGAGATGTTTTTGAAAAAGCAATGAAAGAAAACTTTTGTTCTTTATTTAGTCTTTAATCAATCTGCCGGAGCCTTGGGTAAAAAAAATAAGGGGACGATTCCAGAACAGAATCATCCCCCTCCTCCTTATTTTAACGCGGCAAAACCTTCCGCAAAAAAATACAAAGTTTATGAAAGACAGGGCCAGCCGTTTTCAAAGGTCATGGGCTCTATCTGCAGCTGCTGAAGGCCATTGTTTTCGCGGTCGTAGGCATGGTAAACAAGATAGATCTTTCCGTCTGTATCCCTGAAAACCGAATTGTGGCCCGGACCTGCCCAGCGTTTGTGGCTTGAACCGTCGCGAAGAAGGAAACCTCCGCTTTCTGTCATGGGAACTCCGGCTTTATCTAAGTAAGGGCCTGTAATTGAGCGGCTTCGACCGACAACAATATGGTAGCTGCTTGCAGTGCCACGGCAGCAGAAGTCATGGCTTGCAAAAAGGTAGTACCAGTCTCCTTCCTTAAAAATAAATCCGCCTTCCACAGGGTTTGGCTCAGTCTGTCTTGAAGCTACAAAAAGTGCTTCTGACCCCTTTGTAATTGTACCGTCTTCTTCAAGCGGAAAGAGAACAAGTCCGCCCCAGAAAGAACCGAAGAGAAAATAATCCCTTCCCTTTTCATCTGCGGCTACGGCAGGGTCAATGGCGTTATAGTTGTCGCTCTCTTTTGAAAGCAGCACTGCCCCCCTGTCAGTCCAGCCAAAGTCAGGGGATGTAGGGTCAAGCGTTTTTGTTTCTGCAAGACCAATGGCAGATTTGTTTTTTCCAAAAGTAGAAACTGCGTAGTAGATGCGCCACCTGCCATTGCGGTAAACCACTTCGGGGGCCCAGAAATCAGTGCTGCCCGGAATGCTTATCTTTGTCCACTCAGGATTTTCGTTAAAAACTTTACCCCTGTAAGTCCAGTTCTTTAAGTCGGAAGAAGAAGATACAGGAATGCCAGGTCCAGTCTGGAATCTCCAGTAAGTGTTACCTTCCCTTACAATAACCGGGTCGTGGGCTAAGACAAAGCCTGTTAAGTCAAGCAGCGCCATTTCTATACTCCCTGTCCTTATTTCAAGCCTGTCATAGCAACGGAAGCAATAATCTGCTTCTGGAATACCATGAAGACGATGAGGATTGGAAGAAGTGCAATCACAGATGCAGTAAGCAGAAGAGGATAGTCAGTGTTGATTGCATACATTGCGTTTAGACGGCTGATCATAACCTGTACGGTTAAAAGATTGTCGTCGTTTAAGTAAATACTCGGAGCAAAGTAATCGTTCCATGCACCCATGAACCAGAGGATTGCCTGGGCTGCAATAGCGGGTCTTGCGTTTGGAAGCATTATCTGGAAGAAGATACGCAGGTAACCGGCACCGTCAATGCGGGCACTTTCTATCATGGAAGTAGGAATACCGCTCATGTACTGGCGCAGGAAGAAAATCATGCTCACGTTTCCAAGCATACCGGGTACGATAAGGGGCCACCAGGTGTTCACCCAGCCGATGCGGGCATAGATGATAAAGGTTGGAATCATGATTACAGAGAAAGGAATCATCATGGTTGCAAGTTCTGCAAGGAAGAGCTGGTTCTTTCCGGGGAAGCGCAGCTTTGAGTAAGAGAAGGCTGCCATGGAAGAAACTGTTGTTCCCACAAGAATTGTGCTGACTGCAATGATGATTGAGTTTAAGATACCGCGCTGAAGTTTTGGTGTCATTTCCCACACACGGCGGAAGTAGTTACCCCACTGAGGATTCTTTGGCATGGCAAGAGAAAGCTGGGTTGTAAGGAACTGTCCCGGAGTTTTAAGGGAAGACTCAAACATCCATACTAAAGGAATGACCATGATTAAGGCACCTAAAGTGAGGAAGATGTATACAATGGCATTACCTAAAGTTTCGTTTCTTTTCTGAGAGCCGTATTTGGCAACTTCAATCTGTTCTGGCATGTCTTTCCTCCTATTCCAAATAGTTCTCGCTGGATGGATTCATCTTGAACTGAATGGCCGTCACAACAAAGATGATGATTGCAAGAACCCATGCTGCGGCACAGGCATATCCCTTTTCATCTGCAGAACCAAAAGCATGCTGCCAGATGTAGAAAACGATTGTTGCAGAACTGTAGTCAGGACCACCATCGGGAGTCATTATCTGGGGTTCCACAATCATCTGTGCTCCACCAATAATTCCTGTTACGATGATGTAGAAGGTGATTGGCTGCATGAGAGGCCAGGTAATTCTGCTGAAGATTTTCCATGAACTTGCACCGTCAATAACTGCGGCTTCATAGTAACTCTTAGGCATGTTCTGTAATGCACCCAGGTACAGAAGGGCTGTTCCACCTACACCACGCCATACACACATTGCAATCATTGCGGGTTTTACGGTGTGGGAATTCTGAAGCCAGTTGGGAAGATTTTCCTTGGGAATACCGATCCATGCAAGGAACTGGTTCAAAAGACCGTAGTCACCGTTGTAAAGCCACTGCCACAAAAGGGCAATTGCAACGATGGATGAAAC
>JAEEKM010000294.1 GCA_016282455.1 Treponema sp.
GAAATGCGGGCCTGAGGTAAGGCCTTTTGGAACTATTCATTTTGAAAACCGAAGGAATCGTACTGATGAATATGATAGTTCAAATGAACTTTGTATCACACTAAAAAGAAAACCGAGTCTTCTTGCCAGTAGAGAAGAATGTATTTTTACTAATCAAGAAATAGAAGCGCTTTATCATTTTGTCTGGCTCCATTTTGATGTTATTAAGACTTACATGAAGGGATATACAACAAGTAAAGGCTTCCTGAGGGATTTACACAAATTCAACGGAAAACCCGTACAGAATGAAGTTATTAACTGGAAAAGGCTTGTCTTTGTTCAATATGGAATCACCCTGTATGTAAAATACTGGCCAAAGGATTTTGTGGTTAAATACAAATCAAAGTATGGAATTCTGAGATATCACAGCGGTCACATTCCAGCTATGTTTCCAAAAATCTACACAGAAGAAAGCATCGTTGCGGAGTGCCAGAAGCTGTGGCCCGATTTCATAAGAGCCGAAAACTTCATTGCAGAACACAACGATCTGATTGGTTGTGAATTTGCGAATCTAAAGAACAAAATAGATTTTTGTAAATAAAAAGGAGAATTAAGGGCGAAGTACATTATTCGGTCGAAAAACGCAGAAGAATTTGCAATATTCGGTCGAATAATGCTAAAATTAAGACTGAGAACTGACAAATATCCGATGATTCAGATTTCCAGGGAACGAAACTGGAATGACTTGACGGGCGTGTTCCCGGCTTTAATTAACCCCTGCCATTTACACAGAATTTATGACAGGGTCGATTTTTATCAGAAACCTTTTACTCCCCCAGCTCTCCTCTATTGTGGATATGTTTGTTCTGGCTTTTAAGCAATCGCTGTAATGTATCGCTGATAGAATAATTTTTATCGCTGTTATGGAGGTAAATGTCTATAAGAAAATCGGATACATTAATCCTGGGAACTTTTAATTCTGAATTGTTTGGCCCATTGTATAAAACAGCCCTTCCGCTTATTTTTCCGAATTTCACATTTATCTGCTCAATAAAATCCTGAGACTCAAGATGCAGGGATTGCTCAGGAGTAACATTTTTGGTGTGCATGATTTCAAAAAGAAAACAATTTTTTTCTTTTTTATCAAATATAATCAGGTCAACTTCTTCATCTTTACCTTTTACATTTGCAGCATATTTTGACACATACCATCTGTTTACAGGTTGATAATCAAAATCAAACAATACATTTTCTTTGGTGCCAAGCAACTTGTACACATCTGCAATAATAAAGTTTTCCTGTATTTTACCGGCTGCCGTTTCATAGACAGCTTTCAGGAACATCTCTTTTTTTTCTTGCGATACACCAGGCATCCAGCTGTCATCATTTTGAAGCATGTTTATTGTATACTTAAGGTTTGCATGATACATTCCGGGATGCGTTATCATTTCAAGTGAAATACTTTGTTTTTTATCATTGTAAGAAGTTACTACAGGAATACATGTTATAACATCCATTTCTGTTAAAAACTCTTTTATTTGTAAAAGATGTTCTTCTGTGATAACCGTTGAAGAAGAATCAATCTTCAATAATTTTTTGACTTTTTCAGTTACAGAGTTTACATCTATTTTTCTTTTTATTTTCAGATCTCCGTCTGACCTTTTAGAAAACACATCAAGTCCATCTTTCAAAGGAGCAAGTTCAAACTGTTTTTGCAAAGCTCTAATCGTAATGGTTTGAGAATAATGATTGATAATCCTTTGAATTGCATTTTCCAAATCAGAATTGTCATATAATTCAGTAAGAACCGGAGGATAGGCTCTAATACCTTCACTTTTTTCCAACGAGTTTAAGAAGTTTTCCACAATAGAAGTTTCTATATACTCGCTGCTGGAAGAAAAGCTTTCAAAGGGGGATATATCAGAAAGGGTACTGCCGTGTTTTAGATAATATTCAATGGATTTATTTCCGGTAATTCTTGAGAACTCAGGATAAGAAGTATAAGTTGTATGAATCATTTCTATACGGTCATAAAGGTTTGAATGGGAAGGTAGAGACAAACCTAAAGAATCTGTTCCTGTAAGAATGATTTTTGCATTATAATTTGAAACAAAGTTATCTGATAAAACTTCTGCAAGATTTTGGAAATTTTTTGCATAAGTAATTTCATCAATAAAAAAATAACGTTTTCCTTCGTCAAGTTTTTCTTTTAAAAATTTGATAACATTATAAAAATCAGTATTTTTATTGCAGATAAGAAATACGCTTTTTTCTTTTTCTGATTCGGGTAGAGAAAGAAAAGCCTGCTGCATGAGAACAGTTTTTCCAGTACGTCTTAATCCAAAAAGAGCGCATACTTTTGTTTCTTTTTTCTTAGAGAGATATTCTTTTATGCTTTTAAGACAGTCACGTTTTTGAGGAAATTCATCTTGTATTTTAGACAAGTCCTGAATAGTGAAATCCATAAAACTCTCCTTTTTACTCACCCCGCCTTACTCTGCTAATTGTTCCCTATAGAATCTTCATAGTCTTTTATCTGCTGAACAATATTTTCTTTGTGATGTTCCAGCATAAACTTTAATCAATTCTACCATAAAAAAACCCTGACCGCCAGCGGCAGCCAGGTCAACCTTACCAAAAGAAGACCCAGACGTACTCATTTTGTAAAAGTGTGCTATAATAAAGTGAGTGAGGAAATTCAGGAGGCGGACTATGATTGTATTGATTATTGTTGTCATTCTTCTGTGCTCGGCTATGAGCGATTATGCTGCGGCTGAAGACTGGGAAAGTTCAGAAAGAAATGCAGAACTAAGGCATGAAGAAATGATGGAAGTGCTGACTTATAAAAAACCCAGAACCGTTCACAAAAAAAACAGGACTATACGAAAAAGGGCAATAAAAGACTCTTACGGCAATACCCTTGTGGAAGAAGTTATAGTCGAAAGCCTGGAGGGGATAAGACCTTAGAGGGAAATTTATTTTACAAGGGCATAACTTTTTTCTGTAAGCTGACAGAGTTTTTCAAAATCAGTTGCGGCAGTGAGAAGGATTGTAATCCAGTGTTTTTTGTTCATGTGCCAGGCGGGGAAGATTGATTTCCTGTCAATCAGTTCAGGAATTGTTTCGCTTTTTGCCTTCATGTTTACAACCCACACTTCTTCTTCACCTTTAAGACCCAGCTGACGGAATTTTATTTTCATGACCAGAGCAAACCATTTTTCATTCGGGCAGCGGAAAACACAGTAATCAGGTGTATCAGGCCAGGGAAAATCAGGTTCTGCAGAAAAATGAGAAGAGAGCCAGGAAAGGTATTCTTCTTTTAAGTCGTGCACTTCAAAGCAGGCGGATTTTATTTTTTCTACAATCTTTTGAACTTCTTCCCTGAGAGAAGCAAGAAAAGCACCACGGGCATTGGGCATGTCAAAAAGGACATATCTTTCGTCTGTTGCAGAATCAAAGACCTGGATGAGAAAAGTCTGTTCGGCAGGGGAGAGTGTGAGTTTTGCAAACAGGTCATCCTTTGAAAGGGGCAGCTGCATGGAATAAGTTGAATTTTCCCCTTTGGAAAAACCCGCTTCTTTTAGAGAGTCAATCTTAATCTTTGCCGAACGAAAAATGTAACTGTAATCCATAACACCCTGAGGGCATTATAACATAATTTGGGAAAAAGAATTTCTTGTTTCCAAATATAATTATATCTCCTTGACAGATATATCTGTATAACATATACTATAATCATGATAAAATCATTCGGAGATTCCGAAACTGAAAAGATTTGGAATGGGCAAAAATCAAAAAAAATTCCGCCGGATATCCACAAACGGGCATTTGCAAAACTGCTTATTATTCATTCAGCGGAATCAGAAGATGATTTAAAAATTCCGCCAGGAAATAA
>JAEEKM010000295.1 GCA_016282455.1 Treponema sp.
CGTCTTCAAAAGTCTTGAGGCGGGCGTTCAGTTCTTCTGCTTTTGAGGTATCTTTGTTTATTGCATCCGTCAGGACTTCTACAAGTGTGTTGTAGACATCATCGTCTGTTTCGCCTGGAGTATGTACTATAGATGAGTTGTATTTATTTAGAATTTTTTTATACTCTTTTTGCTGGGCTTTCCAGTCATCTGCCTTTTCTTCTACTGCTTTCTTTGCGTTTTCTAAGGCTTTTAAATCTGCAGAAGTGTTGCCTTTGTCTTTTATTACAGTATCCAGGGCTTCCTGAGCTTCGGTTTCTGTCATAGCAGTAACCGGCGTTTCAAAGGCATTTTTTAAGAGGTATAGTTCATGTTTACTTTGTGTAATCTTTTCGACAAACTTAGTAAGACCGACAACAGCCTCCGTAAGAAACTGTCGCATGGGACGTGAAGACTCTTCAAAAGGCCTTCCGATTGCTTCCTTGAGGTCTCCAAAGGCATTTTGAAGTTGTTCTTTTGTGCCGGTTGTTCTTGCCACAGCCTGAGCCATTCCCTTGTAGCTTTCTGCTACCCGTTTTACTGCCTCACCGTTTGCAAGCTGTTCTTTCGTTAAGTCTTTTAGCCCCGCAATCTGGTTTCCCAGTTGTCCAACTGTGCCGGAAAAGGTCTTGTTAAGAGAAGAAACGGCAGTGTCAAGGCTCATCATTCCACCGGCGGCGACGTCTACTGCAGCGCCCATTATTTCCATGATTTCTGACTGAGTGCGGCCGGCAGATGCAAGCTGTGCCATGAAAGGAAGAAGCTGCTCATCTCCGTAGGTGCTCATACTTTGGAGTTCACTGGCATAACTTTTAAGGGCAGCTATACTTTCTGCATTCAAGTATGGGTTGTTTTTTACTGCAGTTGCCAGTTGTGTCTCGGCTTTTGCCTGGGTGTTGTAGGTGTCGGAAAGGTCACTGATTGCAGCGTTGATTTTTTTTACAGCATCTGTGGCCATTGAATATATAGCCTTTACTCCAGAGACTGCACTTCCAAGTTTTGACATTTTATCAAGAACAGGATTTTTTGACAGTTTGTTCAGTTGTTGCGTTATAGCGTCAATTCCATTCTTTGCTTCTCTAACATCAGATCCTATTTTCAGGATGACCTTCTTGTTCCCCATTTTTTTCTCCTTGACAGTAATAAAATCGTCATTTATAATAATTATTGTTGGAGGTGATGGTTATGTTAGGATATATCATTGTAGTTCCAATAGTAGTCATTTTATTGAAAGCCTTGTGGGACTGGGCTAATTCTCCAGAAAACGAAAGTTACCGAGATCAGTTCGGCAACATCAACTGGGACTAGTTGGTACCACGTCTTTTCTCAAGGAAAAACTTTAATTCTTTTTTCATCGCCCGCTCTTTTGCTGCACCCGTGTGCCGTTTCCGGGGACTGACCAGAATAAACTCTCCCATAACCTGCCAGCTTAATAGTCATTTCTCACTTGCAAAAACGAAATAATAACTCTATAATAATCACATTCATTCAGGAGGGCTCAGATGATTCTTACAGACAACGATATAGAAAAACTTGTTTCTGAGGGAAAATTGATTTCAAAAGGTTTCTCAAAGCAACATTTAAAAGGGATTGCTTATGAGTTGACTATCAGTGGCATAATTGATGCAAACGGAAAAGAGATTTCCACATATACCATTGAGCCTGGAATGACAGTCTATGTCAAAAGCAACGAACAGCTATCGCTCCCTGAAAATGTTGCAGGAAGAGTCATAGAAAGAAACTCTGTCATGAGAAGCGGTCTTAAAGTTGATGCCCCAGAATACATTCCAGGACATACGACATTTGCCTTTCTCCGTGTTCAGAATATTTCTGCCTCTTCATTTACTCTTGTAAAGGATTTTGCCATAGCTCAGATTATGTTTGAACAGCTTTCTGGCATTCCGTCTCAAACCTATGACAGACAAGAAAATGCTGCTTTCACGGATGAGGCAGAATACAGAGGTTTAGGCCGGTATGCTTCTGAATATGAAAAACTTTCTGTCTCAATGAAGAATGCAAAAGATGACCTTGAAGATCTAAAGGGAAAAATTTACGGAAACGTTCTCACTCTTATGGGAATTCTTGTGGCAGTATTCTCATTTATCACGGTTGATTTCAACATACTTTCAAAGACTTCAGAATTGAAAACTATTGTTACAGTCAACCTGTCACTTGCACTCAGCATTTCTGTTCTCATGAGCATAGTTCTGTTTTTCGTCAATGGAATAAAGAAAAAGAAAACAGCATTGCTTTATGTTGGCTTAGTTGTTGTAATTGCCATTGCGACGATTATTTCTGTAGTATTATAACTACTTAAACTCTTTCTTTTCTTTAACTGAACGCCTTGTCAAAGTCTGACTCTTTTTTCACTTCGTCTTCTCTTGTGATCACTCCTTCCAGTGTCCAGGCATTTTTCATTTTAAGCTGGGCTTCTTCGTACTTCGTGTGGTCGTTTGGGTCATAACTGCGGGCGCTCATTATTTCATTGAGTTTTATTTTATGGAGCTCAGCAAGTAATGCAGAGAAGGTGTGCCAGTGCATGTCTGTTTTTATGAGGTCTATGCCGTACTGTTCACGGAAGGCACTGTAAATGAGGTCTGCGTCTATGCGGTAGTCAAGGATTTTTTCTCCGGGCTTTCCGTCACTTCTGGGAAGCGGCTTTTTGGGAAAGGCAAAGTCCATGAGGGCTTTTATGCATTCCTCTTTCTGCTCTGGGACTGTTCCTTCCTGGAATAAAAATGCAAGGTCCTCTACAGAAGCATCTTCTTCAAGAAGCTGTGTAAAGCGAACCCAGAGGCGCCAGTCTGTTTTAATTTTAACGTAACTTCCCCCCACAAGTATTGCAGAGGGAAGTACCTTTTTTGTAAGGTCAAGCATTCGGACTAAGGCTCGGTTGTTTCACCGTCTGTTTCGCTTGTTTCACCGTCTGTTACGCTTGTGCTTTCTGCAGGAGCTTCAAAGGGGTCTACCCATCCGCTTGCGCCTGAAGAGTCTCTTGTGAACACGGGAGCGTGTGTTGTAGGATCAGGAAGACAGGTTCCGTGCTCGATTGTTCCTCCAAAGTTGATGTCCACAGTGATTGTTGAGTCTACTGTGTTCATGCTCTGGACAGTAAGGACCGCTTCATTCTTCCATGCCTTGTAGCCGTTGGTTGCGTCCCCCATAAGCATAAATACAATGAGGATGTCTGTTTTTGCCTGACTTCCTGTGTCCAGCTTGTAGAACTTGCTGAAAACAATTTCATAGTCGGGCTCATCCTTGTACATGGTGATTGCCTGACTAAGGCTCGGCTTGTACCTCATCAACTCAGTTGTAGGATTCTGGTCGGTGAGGTAATCGTAGTCCTGTAATTCGGGGTTAAGTGAGAGCTCAAAGGCAGTGCTCTTCTTCACCCTCACCCAGTTGCCGTTGTCGTCCTTAATGAAAAGTGCAACGTGATACTTCTTTACCATTTCGCTCATGGTTCTTTCTCCTCTAATTTATAATCAGGCGAAAACAGCATCCGCCGTGACTTCCTTGTGCGTGCGCACAGTAATGTCCATTTCTGCTGCAGTCATCTGTTTTTCAATGCTTCCGGCGTCGGGGATATATTCAGTGCTTCTGATTGTGGTACTCAGAACCTGCAGGCCCATAGTGGGATTGTCTCGCAGCATGGCTTTGAATGCCTCTGCATAGCGGAACATTTCTGAAACAAGACGGGGATACTCTTTGCCGGTAAACATGAAGCTCACGGTAATTGAGTGTTCTTCTTCTGCATCAGCAATGTTTCCTTCGCTTTCTTCGGTTTTTCCCGGCACAATGGCACAGACTACTTTCTGGTTGTAGCGTGAAAGGTCCGCCACTCCCACAATTATTGCGTCTGCCTGTGGAATTATCAGGCGTTCATCCTGCGGGGATTCTGCGTCAAGGTATGGCTGCATAGCGTTCAGAATGCAGTCTTTTATTGCATTACAGGTATTTTCCATGACTTAATTCCCCCAGTATTTGGCAAGTTCTTTGTCCACCACCTTCTGAACGTCATTCATATACTCTCCGTTTTCTGCATAACGTTCACCGGCCTGTACAAAGCCCCTCGGTCTGATTGTTACTTCTTTGGGACGCGCAAAGTATCCGTTCCCGCTCACCTGAAGCCATCCTCTGCCTTTTCTGGGTGTGATTGTGGCTCCGTGAGTAAGGGCGGAAGCTTTGGCAAGAATAAGACGGCTTCCGTCTGCCCCTTTTGGAAAGATGCTTGCACTCCCGTCTTTTTTTACCTTGTAACGGTAGGCTTTTAAAAGCTCACCAGTGCGCCTTTTGGTGTTTGCCCTGATTGCGCCTTTTATTGTCTTAACAGTTCCACGTGCGGCAACAGAGACTACTTTCCGGCTGATGCTTTTAAGGCTTTTTGATGTACCGGAAAGCGCCTTTTGTGCTTCCTTTACGTCTGCCTCAATGCTGATCATCTGACCTTTCATGCAAGTCTCCACCGGCTCACGTGGGCTTTGTTGATTTTCCATGCTTCAAGCTGTTTTAAGTAGCGTTCTTCTGCAGTGAAGTTCTGGAAAACTCTTGTTCCCTGGTCTCCGTAACTGGTACTTGTTACGGCAAGGTTTCCGCCGGAAGCTTCCCAGTAAAGGGAGGCAAGTTCAAGCGTTACCGTTCTGATTTTCTCGGGTACTTCCGGCCAGAATGCAGGAATGTAAAGTATTTCATACCAGACTCCGCGTGTAAAAACTTCCCCTTCAGGATGTTCTACAACGTGAAGGCTGTCTTTAAGCCACTTACCCACTGCATGAGACCAGTCCTCAGTCCATGATTCTTGAGGATCTGAGGAGTCAGGAAGCCCCTGTGAATCAGTTTTTTTGCACACTCCATAAATGCCGCTTGACGCCACGGGAAGCTGTACTGTTCCGCTTCCGTCTCCTTCTACTACAACAGAACGGAGTGTTCCGTAACCTTCGGAAAAATCAGCTATGCTGTAGCCCAGGTAATTCTGAACGGTTTCCATTGCAGAATCGACGAAGCCCTGGAGCATGGCATCTTCTCCTTCGGCGGGGAAGCGTCTTGTGTAGTTCTTAAGGTCTGCGACAGTTACGTATGCCACGGTTACTCCTTAACTGCAACGTCACCTGCAGCGGCAAGAACCTCGTACTCTTTTGCAGAGAGCTTGTAAAGGCGTCCCTGTGTAAAGGTGCGGACTTTTCCGTCAATACGGCCAGTGTAGCTTTTAAGAGCCTTGTACTGGGCACCGTTCTTGTATGCGGGAACTGTCTTTTTCTCTGTCTTTTCTGTCTTTTCCTCTGCCATTCTCATTTCTCCTTGTATGGTTTTAGATACATCCTAATAAAATGCTTTTAGGTGCAGGACGGCACATCTACCGCCCCGCACCTTTTATCATGCCGCGGCTACAGCCAGTGAGTAGATGTCACTGTCGGTGACCTGCTTTCCGGAGAAGAAGGCTTCTGCCTGGAAGTAAGTCTTTGTGTCGCCCTTTACCTTAATAGGTGTGACGTTCACAGTTCCGGCAACACCCACGTGGTAGCGTGAGAGAGGAACTGCAACGGCAAGAACACTTCCTGCAGCAGTGCTTGTTGGTGCCTTGTTGTCGATGACAATCTTTACACCCTCAATGCTCTTGTCGCGGATGAGTCCTTCCTTGTAAATCTTGATGTCTTCGCCTGAGGTTGAATCAGAAAGGATTGCCTGGTAAACGGCAGAGTTCATCACGATCTGATAGGTTTCATCAAGACCGATTACCTGAAGTGCAAGTCCTGCAAGTTCGGAAATTTTGATGCTTGTTCCTGCAATCTCTGTGAGGTGTGCATTGTCCTCAGCAGCAGAAACGAAGATGCCCTTCATGCGCTTTGACTGTCCGTCTCCAGTGAGGAGACCGCGGTGCATTTTGCGCTTGAACACTTTTGCAAAGAGTTCAGGAAGTTTGGAGGTGATGTCCACCACACCCATCTGAATCTGTTCTGCAGTAACAGGAAGCACAGAAGCGTAGGCTTTTGGCTGAATCTCTGTTGTGGTGAGGGTTGCGTGCTCATCCTCTGCAACTGCGCTTGTTCCCTCATCGTAGTCGCCAGGCTCGTCAAGACCAGGTTCAAGAACGGGGATGTTGGTGCTGGCATTTGGACCGTAGTCAAAAGTGACTGCATCCACCAGTGTGTCGGGCTCCTGAACAGTTTCAACGAGGTCTTTTACCTGGTTGATGCGTCCATTTGTGCCGATTGTGATTGTGCGTTTTTCTTCTGCAGCCTTGAGGAAGTCCTCAGCAGAAAAACCGAGTCCTGATGCACGGTTTTCTTTTTCTGCAGGTTTCTGGAGTTCAGC
Organism: Treponema sp.; assembly: GCA_016282455.1. Taxonomy (GTDB): domain Bacteria; phylum Spirochaetota; class Spirochaetia; order Treponematales; family Treponemataceae; genus Treponema_D. The sequence continues at coordinate 6,331 of JAEEKM010000295.1, forward strand.
AAACTGCTTTTCCAGCTGTGCCTTGCGTGATTCAATGTCTGCAAGTTTCTTTGTTGCTTCATCGGCGTTGAATTCACCGGTGCCATTCTTGACGCTTTCCATAAA
>JAEEKM010000026.1 GCA_016282455.1 Treponema sp.
ATCAGGGTAAGAACAAAAGTCTTCCAAAAAATTGCAAAGCATTGTATGATTATATAAGTTACACGGCTCGCGTTAGAAGCAACATAGAGTCTGGCATGAAAATAAACGATGCCATTACAGAAGCCGTGGACTGGGCAGTGGACGAAGACCTTTTGGAAGGCTTCTTTAAGGAACAGAAAGCAAAGGTGGAGGCAATGAGTTTAACAGAGTTTGATGAAGAACTATTCATAAAAACAATGCACCAGGACGGCTATGAGGACGGTTACGCTGATGGCCGAGCTGAAGGTCGTGCTGAAGGGGCGCGTGAAAAAACTCTTGAATTGGTTCGTAATCTTCTTGTGAACGGAGCTTCTCCTGAGATTGTTGCAATGTCGAGTGGCATGGAAATGGAAGAAGTTTTAAAACTTCAAAAAGAGGTTTTGCGCTCCTAGTTTGTTTTGTAAAAGAAAACGTGAACAATATTTCTGCATGGGGATTGAACCTACGCCCGATTGGAGCCGTGCCGGAGGCAGCCCGAAGGGCCGTGCGGCGGAAAGCGGGGTACGAAAGGGGACTTTTGCCGGTTGCAGCTGGCAGATATGTCTTTTGCCTTTTTAATTCCGTTCAGAAAAATAAAAAAAATATGGGTAAAAATATTGAAAGATCTTTGTTCCTATTGACACTGCCGGCTTTTTCTGTTAGATTTTTCTTACATTTTAATATCACATGATTAAAGTGGAGCCGCAAAATGGCTCCTTTTTTATTACCATGGAGGTTTTGATTGGAGTATCATTCGCTCAGTGAAATTCCTTTTTTTACGGAGTGCAGTAAAGTTGTTGATGAGACTGGAAGCGTGCTTGTGGAACTTCAGGTTGTTCCCCAGAAAGAGTCTGTTAAGGTTACTGCCGTTATTTCTTCCAAAGAGGAAGGTCATGACATTGGTGTGAATGATTGTGCCAAAGCCCATCGTGCTTTAATTCCCCGCATGGTTCAGCTTCTTCATCGCAGTGATGATGAAATTTTTATGGAAGTGTGTTCACCCGGTACCGAGCGCAATATTAAAAATGCTGCTGAGTTTTCTCTTTTTACTAACAGGCAGATTCGCGTTTGGGATAAAAATGTCAGTGACTGGGTTCCTGGTAAAATTCTTAGTTCTGACGAAAATCAGGTTACTTTGGAATGTGAGGAGGGCGGTACTAAATCCGTCGCCTATCAAGATATTGCTAAAGCAAAATTCATAAGTTTGTAAAGGGAGGCATTTGTTATGCCAAAGAAAGCAGCGGTTCAGCCTAAGGAGTCAATGGCCGATCTCATTCGTGCTATGTCAGAGCAGAACGGTGTTAGCGAAGAGTCAGTGAAGCGTACTATTGAGGCTTCTATCAAGGCTGCATATAAGCGCCGTTACGGTAAGAATGCGGAGAACTGCATTGTTGTGTTCCCCGATGATTTGTCTGATGTTTTTGTTTATTCCCGCAAGACAATTGTTGATGGTGTTTATAATGAGTCTCAGGAAATTGATATTCATGATGCACTTAAGCTCAGCGACCAGTGTGAGATTGGTGATGAAATTGATATTCTTGAAGATCCAAAATCATGGGAAAGGTCTTCTGTAAGTACCGGTAAGTCTACTGCTCATCAGGGGCTTAACGAGAGTTACAAAGAGCGCCTTTACAATGAATACAAGGATAAGGTTGGAGAAATCATCATCGGTTATTTCCAGAGAGAGCATAACGGAAACATTTATGTGGATCTTGGAAAAGTTGAAGGAGTCCTTCCGTTAAAGTACAGAAGTCCCCGTGAAACCTATGACAAGAACGACCGCATTAAAGCTCTTGTTTTTGAAATTAAGCGCACAAACACTGGTATTCAGCTGGTACTGAGCCGCACCGATCCTAAGTTTGTTGAAAATATTGTAAGCCTTGAAGTGCCAGAAGTTGCTGATAAGACAATCGGTATTCACAAGGTGGTTCGTGAAGCCGGTTACAGAACTAAGATTGCAGTTTATTCTAACAAGCCCGGTGTTGATGCCGTTGGTTCCTGTGTTGGTATGAAGGGACAGCGCATTCAGAATGTTATCCGTGAACTTGACGGAGAGAAGATTGATGTTCTTCCTTATGACGAAGATCCCCACGTGTTTATTGCAAATGCACTTTCTCCTGCAGAAGTTCGCCGCGTAATTATTAAAGATGTGCAGAAGAGGGAAGCACTTGCTATTGTTAGCGATGAGTCTTTCTCCATTGCAATCGGTAAGCAGGGACAGAATGCCCGTCTTGCAAGCAAACTTTGTGACTGGACAATTGAAGTTAAGACAGAAGATATGGTTTCTGAAGAAGAGCTTGTTGAGGCTGCAGATACACGTAAGGCTGCTGAAGACCTCTTCTCCGGTGATTCTTCTGAAAATACAGATGTTATTACTTCTGTTGCACAGCTCCCTGGTGTGGATGAACGTGTTGCACAGATTCTTAAAGAAGCAAACATGGATGACGTTGAAGTCTTTATGGATGCAGTGGAAGATGGTAGTATCAGTCAGGTAGCCGGTCTTACACAGGCTGAGATTGATGCGGTTGAAAAGATTATTTCTGAGAACGTTGAGTTTGAGGATGAAGATGCAGTTTCTGAGGAAGAGGGCACTGAGGGTTCTGCAGAGGAAGAGTATTTCTGCCCTGAATGTGGTGCCCGCATTACTCTGGATATGAAGCAGTGTCCTAAGTGCGGTGTTGAGTTTGAGTTTGAAGAGGACTAAGGAAAGATAAAGTATGGCGGATGAAAATGAAAAAAAGCCCGAATTTGTGCTGAATAAAAAAGAAAAGAAATCTGACGCACAATCTTCTCAACCTGCGGCACAGCCAAAGAAAAAAGTGGTTGTTGTAAAACGCAAGCCACCTGTGCATGTTGTTGCAAAAAAATCAGACTCATCCGCCGGCGAAAAAACTCCTGCGGATCAGGTA
>JAEEKM010000296.1 GCA_016282455.1 Treponema sp.
ACGTAGTCTGCATCAAGCTCTTCTACTTCACCGTTATCTACCATTACACTCATCTTCTGCTCGATCGGAATGCGGGCAAGAACAGGAAGTCCAAAATCTTTTGCAATACCGTCAATATTGCTTTCGCCAAAAATCTTTATTTCTTTTGAACAGTCAGGACATTTTACGTAACTCATGTTTTCAATAAGACCGAGTACGGGAATGTTCATCATATTTGCCATGTTAACGGCTTTTTCTACGATAACGCGCACCAGCTGCTGGGGGCTTGCAACAACAATAATTCCGTCAACAGGAAGAGACTGGAAAAGTGTAAGGGGAACGTCGCCTGTTCCAGGTGGACAGTCAACGAACATAAAGTCTACATCATCCCAGACAACATCTGTCCAGAACTGACGCACTGCACCACTAATGACGGGACCACGCCAGATTACAGGATCAGTTTCGTTCTGCAAAAGGAAGTTCATACTCATAATCTGAACGCCACCGTTGCTTACCACGGGCTTAATGAACTGAACTTCTGTTCCGTCAGCGGCAGTCATTGCTCCACCTTCGGCTTTTTCCTGACCAAGGCCAAAGGCAGTTGGAATGGAAGGACCGGTTATGTCTGCGTCAAGAATAGCAGTTCTAAAACCGTCTTTATGAACTTTGCTTGCAAGGAGACTGGTGACAAGAGATTTACCTACACCACCCTTTCCGCTAACAATGCCAATCACTTTTTTTACAGAAGAACCTTCGTGAAGTTTTTCATGCATATCCTGGGGTCCTTTTCTTGAACTGCAGTTTTCTTTTCCGCAGCCGTCGCATTTATGGTTGCAGTTTTCCTGAGAATTTTCCTTATCAGCCATTTTATACCTCGAAAATTGTTGTCTTTTTAAATATACTCACTTTTTTGCATAAAGTGAAGAGCTTTTTTAAATTACCTATTGACACTTTTTTTATTTCCCGCTATATTCTTCTTACATTGCATTCCCCGATTGTGTAATGGTAGCACCTCAGATTCTGGTTCTGATTGTGGGGGTTCGAATCCTCCTTGGGGAATATAAGCCGGTTTGAATCGGCTGTTCTGGTCCCTTCGAATATCGGCTTAGTTCGTCGCCCTCTCAAGGCGAAGAGATGGGTTCAACTCCCGTAGGGACCGTCGCAAAAAAAAATGACAGCTAAACGCTGTCTTTTTTTTTTGCTTAACGAGTTTTTGTTAGCTCGCATCGCTCGCTTTTTTTGCTTTGCAAAAAAACACAAAAACTCGGAATAAAAATAATATTTAAACAGGTACATTTGCTCGCGATGGCTCGCATTTTTCGCGGTGCGAAAAATCATGAAAACTCGGGGATTAAACAGGATGATTGGCAGCCAGTACAGGCTGCCTTTTTTTTATTTTAAACGGCTGTATTTTTATCGGGAAAAACTTCTTTTTGGATTCTTAGTACTTCTTCCATTTTCAGGCCGATTGACTTCGCTACAATTTCAGGACTTACACCGTTTGCAAGAAAATTTCGGGCAGAATCAAGGGCTTTTTCTCTAGCCCCTTCTGTACGTCCGGCTTCAAAGTCGTAAGCTCTTTGTCTTTCCCATGTCATCATTTGCTGCCTCCATTGTGTGTTGTGTCTGGCATCATCCACGTATTCTTTTAAATCCCTTGTATAAGTGTCCGCGGATTGTTCTGAGATCAAGTAGTTGAAGAATGTTTTTGCATCCCCTTCATTTAGCATTGTAGCACAATTAGGCACAATAAAAAAGTGTTTAAATGTTCTGTCCATTAGTTTTGTGTTTCCATCCTCCATACAGATATTTTCAAAGGTGTAAACAGGGAGTTTTTTTCCAAAAATGTCGTCCATGCAAATAAAAATAATATGGGAATCTTTCAGTTCCTTGTACTGCTGTCCGGATTTAAGGGAGTCTACATCCATAATTCCCTGGTAGTAGCGGGTTCGTTCCGGAAGTTCCTTTGTATCTGCAATCTGAAGTTCCACATCATACATTCGCTTTGAATCCTTAACAAAAACATCCAGCCGTATTGCTTTTGCACCAAAATCAACCATCATGGTTTCTTCGCTGATCATTTCCATTTTTTCGATTTTTATGCCAAGCAATATTTCTATTAAATGCTGACAGGCATCCGGGTGGTGACGCATAACTTTGTAAAAGATAAAGTTGTTTGCGAGAGTGAGTTTTTCCCATTTGGTTGAGAGTGAAGTCCATTCTTTTTCCATTTAGCACCTCATATAAATAAATGTCAGGCGGAATTTCTAAAAAACTAATTCACGCCCCTACAATATATATAGGTGTTGAAGAGAGCATTTGGACAAATGAAAAGCAAAAAAAATAAAAAAAATCACAGGACAAGCAAGAGTTAGTCAGCCTGCCCTGTGATTGTGCGAGATTCTTCCGTACCGGTAGATTTATTCGCAGTAAGTGATGTTTGCGCCGGCATCTCCGATTATCTGAAGATTTACCGTATCATTCTGAGTTTTTATGCCCAGATAATACTGATGGTGTGTAATGCCGTTTTTCTCGTAAAGCATCTTAAGGTCAACAGTACCCTTGTTGTTTGTAAGGGCGACAGTTACGGTTGCACCTTTCTGGAATGCAATAAAGCTGTTCCAGTCCCAGTCAGAATCGTAAACCCAGCCCAGAGAAG
>JAEEKM010000297.1 GCA_016282455.1 Treponema sp.
GACTTTTACCTTAAGCACATGAACCTGGTAAACTCTCTGTAAGTTCCCAGTACATCGAGCGTAGTCGAGATGTCTACAGATGTTTTCCAGCAAACTTCCGTAGATTTCTCCATTCCGTTCGCTGCGCTCACTCCAGTCGAAATGACAGGGGGACGAAAAATAATCATTTACTTTTTTCTTCTTCGGGTGTAGAATATAAGGTGATAGTGATACTATCATCACTTAGTATAAGTTAGGAGGAGAAACAAGTATGTTGTTTCAGTTGTATGGTTCAACTGTAGGTACACAGCTTCTTGGCTGGTGTCTGGTGTTCCTTGGTCTCATTCTTATGAATGAACTTGGTCGTAGGACAAAGTGGGGCGGAATCCTGGTATTCTTTATCATCCCTGCCGCTCTTACCATTTACTTTATTGTGGCTGCCGTAGGTGCAAAGTCATTTGCGTCAGACTGGTATGTGATTACCCACATGAACGGCTGGTTCCACTATGCAAAACTGTACGCCGCTACAATCGGATGTATCGGTTTCATCATGATTAAGTACAAGTGGGGCATTGGTGCAAAAGAATGGTTCAAGCCATGGCCTTTTGTAATTGTTGCAATCAACATTCTTATTGCTGTTGTTTCTGACTTTGAGTCTCTCGTTAAAGGCGGAATGTCTGGCGGCTGGTGGGTTTCAAACGAAGGCGTATTCCTCTACGGCGGATGGTGGAACCTTCTGAACGGTCTTGCCGGTATTCTGAACATCCTCTGTATGACAGGATGGTGGGGAATCTACTCTTCCAAGAACAAGCAGATGGATATGCTCTGGCCAGACATGACTTTTGCTTTCATCCTTGCTTATGATGTGTGGAACTTTGAGTACACCTATCTTAACCTGCCAACACATTCATGGTATTGTGGTCTTGCACTTCTGCTTGCTCCAACTTTTGCTGCAACTTTCTGGAACAAGGGTGGCTGGATTCAGAACCGCGCCTTTACACTTTCTATCTGGTGTATGTTTGCACAGGTTGTACCATTCCAGCTTACAAAGCCATTCTCTGTTCTTCCAAGCCTCTACGCCGGTGCTCCTGCAGACGGAACTGGTGCAGAACTCATGTGGCAGAAGTCAATGGAACTTTACAACGCCGGTATTCACAACGGACCTGCTGTTGACAAGGCAATTGCCGACATGGGAATTACCGCAAACCCAGTTGCTCAGGGCGTAGTAGCCGTACTTGCACTTGCAATTAACGTATGTGTATTTGCCGCTATTATGAAGAAGGCTTGTGCAACAAAGACCAACCCCTACAAGAACGAAATCTGGAAGGGAACAAAGGACTTTGAGGAAGCCATGGCGAGAGCAGAATAGGGATGAAAAAATTGCTCCTGCAATTTTTTCATCTTGAGAATTTTGCCTTTGGCAAAATTCTCAACAAGTTTACTCGTTAAACATTTAAAGGCGCCGTCCATGGCGCCTTTTATGATGTGCTGGGTTAAGAAAGTCATTGTGGTAAATAGAAACACTGTAACAATAAACATTGTTCCAGGTGTACCGATTAAAAGTTCTGACATTAATGAAAGATGTTTTGTGCCTGACATAGTGCTTCTTTTATAACACATTTTTTTTATGCCCATTCCTGCATTTTTTTTGCAAGAGTTTTTTCTACAGACTTTGCCTTAAAGAAAGCCCATGCTTTTGTCTGACCGTACTCTTTTCCGATCTCTGCAAAAGAATGAAAGTCATTTCCATAAAGTCCGTAGCGGAGGGCAAATACTCTTCTTTCCACCGGCGGAAGACTTGATAAGGCTTTGTAAAAATCGTCTTTAAGGCAGGCAGAGAGGGCGGCCTCTTCCGGAGAAGGATTTTTTTCATCCTTTAACAGAATGCTGAGAGAACAGCAGTCATCACTTTTGTCTCCCTTGTTTTCGTCAAGACTGGTTACCGGGCTTGAAATTGTGAGCAGCATTTTAATATGCTCCTGTGTAAGCCCTGTTGCATCTGAGACGATTTTGATTTTTTCTTCTTCGCTGTCTATGTTCGGGCAGTCTTTCAGAGCTTTTTGTATACGGATTAAGTTTCTCCATTCATTGTCCGGAAGCCTTGGAACAGCACCGCATTTGTTGATTGCCTTAAGAATTGCATTTTTTATCCAGAAACTTACACAGGTAATGAGTCGGGTGCCACGTGAGGGGTTAAAATGATCTACTCCCTCCATGAGACCGATCATTGCTTCCTGCCGAAGATCTTCTATTGAAAGATCCTGCACTGTGTATTTGTTTGCCTGTGACATTGCAAAACGATAGTTTGCCCGAATAAGTTTTTCCCTTGCCTTGCGGTCTCCCTGTTTCATTTGTGCAGCAAGCTGGTATTCTTCTTCTTTTGAAAGTGGTGGGAGAGAAAAAGCGCATGAGGTAACTGCCATAAAATGCCTCCGTTTGTGAGTAAGTGATGATTGTTTTTGGACAGACTCGTCCGGGAGAAAACCTGCTTTTCATTCAAAGACAAAAAAGCCTTTGAACGGGGTTTGGTGAGAATTGGAAAATGTTAGGAAAGACTCATCCAACAGAACGTGATGAGTTTTTGACGTTTGCTTGAGAAGAACCTGACCTCTTCTCTATGGTCTTCATGGTTACAGACCGTCCGCTTTTTGCAAGACTGGCGTTGTGTTTAGAAATAATTCCTTCCATAAAGCGATATATCTATATCATATTTTAGGACTTTTGTCAACCCGAAATGCCGGTTTTTGAAGAAAAAAGTGAAAAAAATACTGGAAAGGCGCAAGGAACAAAACTAACAGTTGACGCAGTTGAGTATTACACGACAGCGGACTCGATTAAGTCGAAACCTTGCGAAGATAACATAGCGGAATCAGAAATAAACATCAAGTCAAACTGGAAAAACGGAAGTCCTTAAAAAAGATGGAAAGTTTTTATTTACAGGATTTTATAACGATAAGAAAATTAGAAAAGCAACAGGCTCTATATGCATACTTATATGTAAACACGAAAAATAATAAGTGGGTTTACAGATTTCTAAAAAAATCTAATCAGCCATAACATAATTTGTTAGACCTGATGAGTATAATCAAAAATATAAGATTATATTCAGGAGGAAAAACATGAACAAAAGAATGACAACTTTAATATTCTTTGTACTCATGCTGGTTAGTTCTGTATTTGCAGAAAAATACAGATATTATTGGGTTAAGGAAACTGGTTATGATGATGCCTATTTTATAGTTATGCAGTTACCGGAGGAACTTTCAGAAGAAAGATTGAAAAGTCTTGACAATGTCGGGGGAGGAGAATTGAACACAAAAAAAGGTCGCCTTATCGCAGAAGCTGGTCTGAATAATATTCAGGACTACTATTGGGCCGGCATGGTTCAACTGGTATTTCTGGACTATGCAGATGTCAATAAGGAACCGGATATGTCTTTTATAAATTCATGGGGCGAACTCTTAGAGTATATCCGCTGGGAAAAGTAAAAAAACTCAAATATCCCCAAGCCGGTAGGGCGTTTCCTGGTAAACGTAGTAGTTGAGCCAGTTTGAGTAAAAGAGGTGGGCCGTGCTGCGCCAGGTGGAGTAGACCGGGTTTAAGGGATTGTCGTTTGTAAAATAATTTTCCGGCATGTGGGGATTCAGGCCTTTGTCCAGGTCGCGCTTGTATTCTTTTGCAAGGGTGTCTGTGTCGTACTCAAGATGACCTGTCATGAAAATGGAACGGTTGTCCTTTGACTTTGCAAGGGTCATGCCTGTTACGGCAGAGGTTGCAAGAAGGGTCAGCTGGTCGTTTGCCTGAATGTCCATTGTACGGATCTGCGTGTAACGGGAAGTTGGAACAGGGAAGTAGTCGTCAAAGCCACGGAGCAGGGGTTCTGTTGGAGCGATAAGTTTGGAATAGTAAATGCCGGAAAGTTTTCCCTGCAGAAGATATTTGTTTATGCCGTAGTGATGGTAAAGACCCGCCATTGCACCCCAGCAGATGTAGAGAGTGCAGAAAACATTTTTCTTTGCATAGTCCATGATGCGGCAGAGTTCATCCCAGTAGTCTACGTCTTCAAAGGGAATCTGTTCAACCGGAGCACCTGTAATTATCATGCCGTCAAATTTTCTGCCAAAAACTTCCTTAGAACTGATGTAGAATTTTTCAAGATGATCCTGACCCACATGTTTTGAAACGTGACCGTCCATGTTCACAAGAGTTATGTTAATCTGCAGAGGGGTGTTTGCAAGAAGACGCAGAAGCTGAAGTTCCGTTGCCTCTTTTGTTGGCATGAGATTAACAATTGCAATTTCCAAAGGACGAATATCCTGAAGGGCAGCCCTTTCGCTTGTCATTACGAAGATGTTTTCGTCAGCGAGGATGCTTCTTGCAGGAAGTCCCGAATCAATTTTTATGGGCATGCGGGCATTATAGCAAAACTTTTCTTTCTGTGCTATACTTTTTTCAAATGAACTTGATGGTAGACAGAAAAGCCGCAATAAAAAAACTCCGCACTCTGGTGCTTTCTCCAAAAGGTGAAGTGGAACCTTTTCGTGAAAAAATAGAGAAAACCTTTTCCACTCCTTTTATTCCAGCCCGTGTTGAACGGGAAGAACGTGAGTACGGGGGAGTTTCCTGTGATGTTTTAAAACCGGAAATCTACACTTCCAGACGGGTAATCCTTTATGTACACGGCGGTTCCTTTGTGGCAGGTTCCCGCGACAGCTGGAGAAGTTTTTGTGCCCAGCTTGCAAATGCCGCTTCCTGCCGGGTAGTAGTGCCTGAATTCCGTCTTCCTCCCACACATCCTTTTCCTGCCGCCCTTGATGACCTGAACACAGTGTTCAAAATGGTTTACGCAGAAGAAGAAGTTGCATACAAACTTGAAAACGAAAATGATTCTTCCCGAGGTGTGGAACTTGTTGTTGCCGCAGACGGAAGTGGTGCAAGTCTTGCCATGGCACTTTTATTCAAGCAGAATGAAAAGTACATGTCTGCCCTTCGAAACCTGGTACTCTTTTCACCCTGGCTTGACCTTAGCCCCGACAGTGAAATCTTTACCGAACGTCATGTAAAGGATGAAGTAATTTCTGCAGAAGACATTCACAGGGCAGTTGACCTTTACACTTACGCCGCAAACATTGCAAACCCGCTGGTGTCTCCGCTAAAAGCACCCGTAGAAAACTTTAAGTTCTTTCCTCCGGTATACATTCAGATGGGACAGAAAGAAATGCTTACCGTACAGGTTGCCCGCCTTCAATCCCTTCTTTCAAAAGCAGGTGTTGAATGCACAGTAGATGCCTGGGAAAACATGATGTACATGTTCCAGTTTGCAGACGAGTATCTTTCCGAAAGTCATCTTGCCATTGAACGTGCCGGAAATTACATCCGCCGTCGTGATGGTGAATCTGAATCAGAAACTGAAGAAAGAGAAAGAATACTTTTAAAAAACAACATTCGTCGTGAGGAATAAAATGGAACTTCTTTCTCCTGCCGGTAATGTAGAAAAACTTTACTACGCATACACTTATGGTGCAGATGCCGCTTACATCGGTTTAAAGAATTTTTCCCTCCGTGTTAAGGCTGATAATTTTTATGAAGACGAATACAAAAAAGTTCTTGAGCTAAAGGAAAAGTTCCCCGGGAAAAAACTCCACTGTGCCTTAAACATAAGTTTTCACAACTACGAAATTGACAGGCTTTTAGAAGAGATTGATTATTTTAAGCAGTATCCTATTGATGCCTTTATTGTTCAGGATTTAGGAATTGTTCCCATACTGCAAAAACATTTTCCTAATGCCGCCCTTCATCTTTCCACACAGGCTTCCTGCATGAACCGTGAAGCAGTAAAGATGTATAAGTCTCTTGGTTTTTCCCGTGTGGTGATGGGAAGGGAAGCTTCTTTAAAAGAGATTCGCGAAGTAAAAGATGCAGTGCCCGACATGGAAATTGAATGCTTTGTTCATGGAGCCATGTGCATTGCATACAGTGGCCGTTGCCTCATGAGTGCCTACCTTAACGGACGAAGTGCCCAGAGCGGTTTTTGTTCCCACACCTGCCGCTGGGACTACGATGTGCTGATGAAAGATACAGACATTGGAAAAGCCCTTGCCCAGAGCGGTGATATGGTTCTGCGTGAACACAAAAGACCGGATGAACTTTTTCCCGTTTACGAAGGAGATAATTTTACTGCAGTTCTTTCTTCAAAAGATTTGTGCATGATTGACCAGCTTGCAGAATTAAAGGAAGCGGGTGTGGATTCCTTAAAAATAGAAGGCCGCATGAAAAGCGTTTACTACGTTGCCATGATTACCCGTGCCTACAGAAAAGCCCTTGATGCACTTGAAGGAAAAATCTCCGGAACAGAAGCACTACCTTTTGTTGATGAACTTTACAACGTAAGTCACCGTGCCTTTACCACAGCCTTTTATTTTAACAAAACTAAGGCTGATGAAACTGTAACCGGTGCAAGTGATTCTCCCTGGGAACTCTGTGCTCAGACTGGAGAAAAAATAACAAGTGAAGAAGAAGAGAAAATCTTTATGCGTTCACAGCGTCTTGCTTCGGAAAGAAAAACAAAACTTGAGGCAATGGTCCCCCAGGCAAGAGCCGCTTACGAAGAGAGCATGAAGACTCATCCTGATTCAAACCTTCCCTGCGCAGAAAAAAAAGAGGGCTGGAAGATGTATTCCCTTACTGCCCTTAATATGATGGACGAAAATACAGAACTGGAATTTGTTTCGCCTGGCATCTGTTCTTCTCCATTAAAACATGAGGACTACCAGCTCATTAACCCCCAGACCGGTGAAGTCTACCGCTGGTGTTGCAACGGACACCCCTGCGTAATTTACACAAAGCACGACTTTGAGGACGGAACCCTGCTCCGCTCAAAGAACACGGAGTTCGGCCATAAAACTTTCGGGCGGTAGGGTGAACTTCTTCTTTTGATTAGACTTGCATCCATTTTAGTTTTTGACAGCAGGTATTTTTTTTGCTATAGTTATGGCAAGAAGGTTTGCCATGCAGACAGAAACATTCGAGACTAACACAAAAGAAACAGATCCTCAGGTTTTGATAGATACTTTCTTTAAAAATTTTCTTGATGAGTTTTCTTCTGAAGATGAAAAAAGAATACGCTCTGCCTGGGATTATCTGATTGCAAAAACAGGTGAACTCTCCCGCAAGTGCGGACTTCCTTACTACCTGCACCCAATGCGCGTTGCATGTGTCCTTGCAAAAGCACATCTTGATGCAGACTCAATCATCTCCGGTTTCTTTCATAACATTTACGAAGAGATTCCTGACTGTGCCGATGAAATAGAAAAACTTTACGGCTCTGATGTTGCAAAAATAATCGGGGATACTTCCAAAATTACCGCCCTTAAAATTAACACGACAACCTTGCAGCAGTCTGACGCCATAAGAAAAATGCTCTTTGCCATGGTGGACGACATACGCGTTATTCTCGTTAAACTCGCAGACCGTCTTGACCGCATGAGAAACCTTCGTTCTGTTTCTCCTGAAGCCCAGCGTGCAGTTGCACATGAAGTGATTGAAATATGGGCTCCTCTTGCAGGACGTCTTGGTATGAAAGACGTTAAGAATGAAATGGAAGACCTGAGTTTAAAATACTCAAACCCCGAAGCTTTTCAGCAGGTAAAGTCAATTGTTGCGCAGAAAAAAGATGAACGTGAAGAATACCTTGACCGGGCTGTAAAAAAGATTTATTCCTCGGCAGAGAAGATGGGAATAAGCGTTACTATTTCAAGCCGGGCAAAACATTTTTATTCCATCTACCAGAAGATGCGTAAAAGAAACAAAGATGCAGGTGAACTTTTTGACTTACTTGCCCTCCGCATTATCTGTACCACAGTGAATGAATGTTATGCTTTGATTGGAATTGTACACGGTCTCTGGAAACCTCTGGACGGTCGCTTTAAAGATTATATTGCCATGCCAAAGAGTAACGGTTATCAGAGCCTTCACACCACTGTGCTTTATGACGGAAAACCCTTAGAGATTCAGATTCGCACACAGGAAATGCACAATGTTGCAGAACACGGTGTTGCCTCTCACTGGCTTTACAAAAAGGGAACAAACCGCGACATGGTAAAGGCAGATGACCTTACAATCATAAACCAGCTGCGTGCCTTGCGTGACGAACATTTAACCGACGATGCATTCTTTACAGAACTAAAAGATGAGCTTTTGGGCGACAGGATTTATGTTTTTACTCCGAAGGGAGACGTGAAGGAACTTCCCTTCGGTGCCTGCGCCATTGATTTTGCATACGCCATTCATTCTGCGGTGGGAGAAAAAATTGTCGGTGCCAAGGCTGACGGAAAAATCATTCCCCTGACGGCTCCTTTAAAGAACACACAGATTGTGGAGATTCTCACAAACCCACAGGCTCATCCTACTCAGAATCAGCTTAAGGCGGTGAAGACTGGTAAAGCCCACCAGAAGATTCATTCCTGGCTTGTGGAAAATGACCCCACTTTTGTTGACAAGGCTGCAGAAGCAAAACGTGAAGCAGAGATTGCGGCAAATACCCTCCACTCACAGCAGGTTGCACAGCAGCGCGCTCTGGAAGGCCGACCCAAGAAACAGAAAAAAACTGATGTAAGTTACACAGGAAAAGTGCGCGTTGAAGGACAGACGAATTTTATTGTAACCCTTGCCCAGTGCTGTAAGCCCCAGCCGGGAGAACCCATTATGGGTTACATGAGTCACAAGCGGGGACTTATGGTTCATGCCGCAGACTGTCTTACTTTTTTACGCATACCCAACATTGAAACTCGTTCCATAGATGTAAGCTGGGACACGGGTAATTCATCTTCCTCACAGAACAGTAAAAAAGATGAAGATAAAAAACTTGCACAAAAGGAACATGCCAAGGAAAGGGCAGCCGAAGCTACTAAGTACAAAAAGCAGCGCTAGGGTGGGGCGGAGTACAAAGTCTTTTGGTTGACACGGAAATAAATGTGTTGTTATAATATGAAAAAAGAATAATCATTCGAGGTGTCATGCTATGAAACGTTTTCTTGCAGCAGTAATATTTTTGTTTTCTTGTAATGCCCTTTTTGCCCAGAACGCAGAAGTTTCTGAGCCGAATAAAATAGATGCAAAAAATGGAATCGGCGGCGGTGTCTTTGGTCCCATAAATGATAATGGTGTGGGTGGCATCTGTTACCAGCGCTGGCTTACGGATAACTTTGCCCTTGAAGCAGGCGGCATGATTAACATGACCACAGAGAATTATTCCTATTATTCAACTCCCCTCTGGTATGATGTATGGCTTGAGGCGGATTTTAAGATTTACGAACACTACAAAAATTACAACATTGCAAGCAGGCTTTACCTCTGGGTACTGGCCGCTCATGCAGGTGAGTGGAAGTCTGACTATGTACCTGAAACCAGTCACTATGACCTGAATGATAAATGGGTAACAGACACTCCTTCCTATTATACTGACCCTTACCTTCATGCAATGATTGGAGCAGGTGTTGGCGTAGGTTTTGACCTTTTGCTTTTTAGTCATCTTTCCATCCCAATCAAGTTCGGTTTTGTCGGCGGCTCCTACGGAATTTCCATGACCATGGGAACCGGCCTCAAGTATATTTTCTAATGTAAAATTTTTTGTAGCTACCAGAAGATAAGTTTTATAAAAAGGAAAAGTGCCGCGTAACGGAGTAGCAAATGCTACGGGAGTGAAGCGGCACTTTTCCTTTGTGTAACTGTGTTTTGTTTCCCTGGCAGCTGCCATAACAAAACAAAATATTTTTCTTTGCTTTTTTGAAAGAAGGGGTGTATACTATAGGAGTAGGGCAGTGATTCCTGCTGGATTATTGTTCTGCTCAGGCAGTTTGTCTGACAGATGGCAGTTTGCCGTCTACCTTAAATAATCAGGAGAAAAAATACTATGACAAAATCTATAACAGCGGTGGGATTTAGTTTTGAAAAAGACCAGTCCGACTTAATCAACGACAAATTACAGAGAATTAAGTATGCGGAAGATTTGATTATTGATCTTATTCTGCGCGTGAAGGAGGACAAAAAATTTTATTTTGACTGCACCTTGAATTTCCGCTGGGGAGCAAATGCTCATGTTACCAGTGATGATTTTGACTTTGCTGCAGGCTTGAACAAACTTATGGATGTTCTTGACACAAAGGTAAAGAAAGAAAAAGACAAGATTCAGGAAAAAAAATAAACTGACATAAACTGAATAAAGGCGGCTGCAAGAAAAATGTGGCCGCTTTTTTTTTGAAGTGGGGCCGGGATGGGGAGGGCGCGGAGCGTTCTTGCGGAGCAAGAATGGAGTGAGAACGGAACCCGGACCAGCCCTTTTGCGGGTGAATATCTGCTTTTTCGGGTTTAATGGTGTGATTTTTCGGGAAACTGCCCCAAAAAAACAGTAAAAATTGGACAATATTCACAAAATGAGTTTTTTTAGTAGAAAAAAAAGTGATTATCTGTTAAAATAATGAAATCATGGAGAACCTAAAGACCCTTCCTGGTTTACCTGGCCCGCTGGGTGCAAGCCTTAGGGAAGATGGAGTGAACTTTGCAGTTTTCAGTCGTAATGCTACAAAGGTAACTCTTGTGTTTTATAATAATGCCTCTGATTGTGAAGAGACTTCCTGTGTGGAACTTGATCCTGAGTTGAACAGGACTGGTGACATCTGGCATGTTTTTGTGCCCGGCCTTAAAGCAGGTGCCCTTTATCTTTATAAAGTTGACGGTCCTTTTGAACCAAGTCAGGGACATCGCTTTAATCCTAAGTCTCTTTTGTTTGATCCTTATGCAAAGGCTCTTACAGATGTTTCGCTTTTTCATAATCTTCCTCCCACTTACCAGACTCCTGTTGACAAGATGGATGTGGAGCTTTGTGAAGCAAGGCATAATTTTCAGTTTCCAAAATGCGTTGTTGTTGATGATAATGCTTTTGACTGGCAGGGAGACAAACCCATTAACAGACCCATGGTGGATTCTGTAATTTATGAGGTTCATGCAAAAGGTTTTACTGCTCATGAGTCTTCCGGAGTGGAGCATCCCGGTACCTACCGCGGTTTTGTGGAAAAACTTCCGCACCTGCAGAGGCTTGGTATTACTGCCGTTGAGCTGCTTCCGATTTATGAATTTGATGAATACGAAAATACTAATGTGAATCCCCGTACGGGTGAACGCATGAAGAATTACTGGGGCTACAGTACGGTGAACTTTTTTTCACCTAAGGCAGGTTTTTCTTCTGATAAAACTCCCGGCGGCTGCGTGAATGAGTTTAAGTATCTTGTACGTGAACTTCACAAGGCAGGCATTGAGGTTATTCTTGATGTTGTGTTCAATCATACTGCAGAAGGTAATGAACATGGCATTACGCTTAACTTCCGGGGCTTTGACAACAGCATTTATTATACTCTTGTGGGCAGTCATAAAGAGTACTACATGAATTTTTCAGGCTGCGGTAATACCTTTAACTGTAATCATCCTGTGGTGCAGGATTTTATTATTGACTGTCTGCGTTACTGGGTTTTGCAGTACCATATTGACGGTTTCCGTTTTGATCTTGCTCCGATTCTTGCCCGTGATGCAGACGGTAGTCTCTTCAGGGTGCCGCCCCTTACAAGACGTATTTCTGAAGATCCCATTCTTTCTAAAACTAAGATTATTGCAGAACCCTGGGATGCAGGCGGAGCTTATCTTCTTGGTAACTTTCCCGGTGGACGCTGGGCTGAATGGAATGACCGCTACCGTGACAGCATAAGAAAATTCTGGAGGGGAGATGAGCATCTTTCTACTGATGCTGCAACCCGTATTTCCGGTTCCAGTGATCTGTTTGCACTTAGCGGAAGAAAACCCTGGCACAGCATTAACTTTATTACCTGCCATGACGGTTTTACCATGAATGATCTTGTGAGTTACAACGGTAAGCACAATGAAGAAAATGGTGAAGACAACCGCGACGGTACTGATTCTAACTGGAGCTATAACCACGGCTATGAAGGTCCTACAAAGAATCCTTCCATAGAGAGGCTTCGTACTAAACAGATGAAGAATTTTATTCTTACTCTGCTTATTTCTCAGGGAACTCCAATGCTTCTTGGCGGTGATGAGTTCAGACGCGGACAGCAGGGTAACAATAATGCCTACTGTCAGGATAATGAACTTTCCTGGTTTGACTGGACTGTGGCTCCTCTTAATGACAGGCTCATTACTTTTACACGACGTGCAATTGCAATGAGAAAGGCTCATGCGGTTTTCCGTCACCCGGAGTTTTTTAAGGGTGAACACAGCGGCATGCAGGCAGATATCCGCTGGTATGATGTAGACGGAAGTCTTCCTGACTGGAATGATATTTCCCGCTTCCTTGCCTTTACTCTGGGTGGCAGCAGTGTAACGAATGAAGACGGTAAGCCCGACAATGATTTTTATATTGCCGCCAATACAGACCGCCATGATGTAATGGTAACCCTTCCTTCTTTACCGGAGGGAGAACAGTGGTATCGCGTTGCAGATACTTCTATTGAGGCCGATGACTCTATTGTTGAGTTCGGCAGATGTGAACCTCTTCGTTCCCAGGGACGTTATGTTGTTCCTGCAGGAGCGATGATTATATTGATTGCAAAATAGTTTCTTTAGGAGGACTACATGACTTTTGATGCAGAACAGTTCAAGGAAAACCTGACTGCACGTTTGCGCCGCCAGTACGGCAAGGACATCTCACAGGCCAATAAACATGACCTTTTTGATGCAGTGAGTGCAAGTGCCCTTGAAATCATCATGCCAAACTGGATGGCAACCCGCCGCGAGTATGAGGCTAAGCCAACTAAACAGCTCTACTACCTTAGTGCAGAATTCCTTATGGGCCGTGCCTTGAGCAACAACCTCATCAACGCAGGAATCATGGATCAGGTTAAGGAAGTGCTTAAGGGCATGAACATTGACTATGACATGGTTGAGGATGAAGAGCCTGATGCCGGTTTGGGTAACGGTGGTCTGGGACGTCTGGCAGCGTGTTTCCTGGACAGCCTTGCAACTCTTTCATACCCCGGACATGGATACGGAATCCGCTATGAGTACGGTATGTTCGAGCAGCACATTGAAGACGGATACCAGGTTGAGTATCCTGATGTGTGGCTTCGTCACCGCGACCCATGGGAAGTAAAGAGAAGTGACCTTGCCGTTACTGTTAAGTTCGGCGGTCAGATTAAGTACGGTAAAACTCCTGACGGACAGGACAGATTCTATCTTGAGAACGCAGAAGAAATTACTGCTACTCCTTATGATATGCCTATTGTTGGTTTTGGTAACAACAATGTTAATACCCTCCGCCTCTGGTCTGCTTCAAGCCCCAATGGTTTTGACCTTCAGCTCTTTAACGACATGCAGTACCACCGCGCAGTGGAGAGACAGAACAACGCAGAGAACATCAGCCGCGTGCTTTACCCCAACGACAATGGTCCTATGGGTAAGGAACTCCGCCTCCGCCAGCAGTACTTCTTTACCTCTGCTTCACTTCAGGATCTGGTTCATCACTTTGTTAACACTGTTGGTACAGACTTTACAAAGTTCCCCAACTATCATGTGATTCAGCTTAACGACACTCATCCTGTTGTTGCTATTCCAGAACTTATGCGCATCCTTATGGACGAGTACAATGTGGGCTGGAACGAGGCATGGGACGTGGTTCAGAAGACATTTGCCTACACCAACCACACCATTCTTGCAGAAGCACTTGAGAAGTGGCCTATTGATATTTTCCAGAGACTGCTCCCGAGAATCTACCAGATTATTGAAGAGATTAACCGCCGCTTTATGATTGAGCTGCGTGCAAAGTTCCCCAACGACTACGACAAGCAGAATCACATGGCAATCATCCACGACGGAAAAGTTTACATGGCATGGCTTGCAATTCATGCAGGTTTCAGCGTAAACGGCGTGGCAGAGCTGCACACAAAGCTTCTTAAGGAACAGGAACTTAAGGACTGGAATACCATCTACCCCAAGAAGTTCAACAACAAGACAAACGGTGTTACACAGAGACGCTGGCTTCTTTCTTCTAACCATGAACTTTCTGATTTTATTACAAAGAGAATCGGTCACGGATGGGAAACAGACCTTACTAAACTTAAGGAACTTGAAAAATATGCTGATGACGACAAGAGCCTTGAAGAACTTATGGCAATTAAGCGTCACAACAAGGACCGCCCTGCAGAGTACCTGAAGCACTCACAGAACGAGTTCCTTGACCCCGAGAGCATTTTTGATACCCAGGTAAAACGCCTGCACGAGTATAAGAGACAGCTTCTTAACATTATGCATGTAATGTATCTTTACAACCGCATTGTTGAAGATCCTAACTTTAATCCTCCTGCACGCACATTCATCTTTGGTGCAAAGGCC
>JAEEKM010000298.1 GCA_016282455.1 Treponema sp.
CGCCCTTGAGGTAGCGGTAGTAGTGCTTCTGAACTGTACCGTGGCTTGCTTCGTATTCAAACTCTCCGTTGGGAGAAACAAGAACACTTGTCATCATTGCAAGACTTCCGCAGGCAGATGCAATCATGTCGCTCATCACGTCACCGTCGTAGTTTTTACATGCCCAGAGGAAGCCGCCTTCAGTTTTCATTACACGGGCAACGGCATCATCAATGAGGGTGTAGAAATATTCAATTCCCTTAGCCTCAAATTTTTCCTTAAACTCTTCGTCATAAATTCTCTGGAAGATGGCCTTAAAGTTTCCGTCGTAAGTTTTACTGATTGTGTCTTTTGCACCAAGCCACACGCTGATTCCCTGATCCAGTGCATAGTTAAAGGAACAGCGGGCAAAACTTTCAATACTTGCGTCAAGGTTGTGAATGCCCTGAATGATTCCGGGACCCTTCATTTCCATGATTGTTTTGCGGATTTCCTTTCCGTCTTTTCCAGTGAAGACAAGTTCTGCTTTACCTGCACATTCTGTTTTGATTTCGCAGTTCTTGTAAACGTCACCATAACCGTGGCGGCCGAGAACGATTGGTTTTTTCCAGCTCTTTACGTTGGGATGAATGTTGTTAACAAAAATTGGAGCGCGGAAAATTGTTCCGTCAAGTTCACCGCGGAGAATGCCGTTTGGACTTGGGGTAAGGTGGGTGAGTTTGTACTCTTCCATGCGGGCTGCATTGCTTGTGATTGTTGCGCATTTTACGCCAACGCCAAGTCTCTTGATTGCAGCAGCGGCGTCGTAGGTTACCTTGTCATCAGTCTTGTCGCGTTCAACAAGCCCAAGGTCGTAGTATTCAGTTTTAAGGTCTACAAAAGGAAGCAGAAGTTTGTCCTTAATAAGCTTCCACAAAATGCGTGTCATTTCATCGCCGTCAAGTTCAGCGATGGCATTCTTCATCTGAATTTTTGCCATATCCATCTCCGTCATCAGTTGTTTTTATTTGCACTGAGTATACAGAATTTTACCCTTAGGAGCAAGGACGGGATTTTGATATAAGTGCCCCTTTGTAACCAAACACGAAGAACAGATGTTTTATCAATAAATACCATCGTGAAAGGAAGAAATTTGCAAAATAAGAATTTCTGTGGTATCATTTTTGGAAAAAGACATGCTTTTCACCCACAACTATGATGCATTTCGTCGATGTCCTTTTTATAAACTGTTCCGTCATGAATTTAAACTGACAAGGAAAATGTATGAAAAAATTAAAAGGTTTGTTCATCGCACTGCTGTTAGCAATTGCCGGTCAATCCGCATTTGCTTACAATTTATCAGTCTATCTTCAGTTTCCAGAAGGTTGGCATATTTCTGCTGATCAGAAATCCCAATTGAAAGACCTGCTCATAGATGAATGTTCCGTGTCTCAGAACTTTGCAGCTGAAGTTATTCAAATGGCAATGGAAAATTCTATCCGTTCTACCCTTTGTAAACGTTTAGTATTATATCAAAAGGACAGTGAAGTCTGCCGGGCGCTCTCCAGCAAAATCAACACTATTTTTAATGGGGAATATTATTCACATGCAGCTGACATATCGGAAGTAGGCCAAATGTCAGATTTCATGAACCAAGTAGCGGCTCTACGAGAAGAAGTAAATACTGTTACCCTGAGAAAAGATTTAAGAAGCCTAACCTTCTCATCTGAAATTGAAACTGTAGAACCAGGAAAGACAACAGTACTAATAAAAATAAAATCAGACAATGGCTATTGTTTTGATACATCAAGAGCAAGGGATAAACTTACGTTAAGTGGAGGAAACGTTTATACTTATACAAAAGCTTCAATCCCAACCTCTACCATTGACGGAGAATCAGTATATAAAGTTTTTATAACGAACAATCTGACTAGAATTTCCTATCCTGCCCCCCTAGAGTTTACGGCAGAAATGGGTGACGAGCATAACCAAAACTACCAAGAAAAAGGTACGTACCGATATACAGTTCCTGTGGGTGCATTAAAACCAGGAAACGGGCAAACACCACCACCTGACCCGACCCCGACCCCAACAGACCCAACTCTTGTGGTTCCCCGTTCCGGTCGTGGATGTTTTAAATTTCCAACCTCTATTAACGAGAAAAATGGAAACTTAACTGTATTCAGTGCCAAGGACAGTGTTTTGTGGCTTTATGTAATAAATAACTCAACCAGCACCACCCCTTTGAACGGAAATGATGTAAACATAAGGAATATCACTAACAATTGTGTCTCTGAATCGAACATTAATGTTGCATCTGAAACTTTTGATGGAGTAAAATACCTTCGGATCGGCATTCCAATCAATGGAGGCGGAGGATTTGATTTATTTATAAATGAATTTCATATAAATGAACATGACATATATGCGGGTAGTCAAGAGGCTAACAGCTTCTATGAATCAAAACATTACGACGTAAAACAGGAATGGCTAAGAAAGTATCACACAATACAACCTCGCTCAACCTGGCAGATTACAAAACTGAACAGTGAGAATTTCTCTTATGTCATACCGATAAAAATTACAAGCAACTGGGTAAACAACATGGAAGTTGAGGCTTCTTCTGAAAACCTTCCTGGTTTTAAACGATATGAACTTGACTCTGCAAACAAGACAATAAAACTGTACTTTGAGTATCCTCTTCCCAAGAATTGTGGCTTAAATCAGTTTTGGGGAATAAGTCCTAATTCTCACAAGAATTTTTTGTATTTATCACAAAGGACAACATCCATAGAAATACAAGCCAACTTTTATGAGGATTTTGTAGCACACTTTAAACTGCCAAAATTAGGCCAAAGAGGATTTGACTTAGCACCGACCACAACTCCTACTGGTGCACTCAGAATCAGCATACAGCCAAAAATTGACAGGGGCAGCCACACACTGGTGCAGAACAATGTGAAACTCTTAAATGCAAATGGTGCAAAGCTTATAACAACAAAAACAGATTTAAACGTAAAGGCAAAGAATGCTGAACCTCTGAAAGCAATTGTGGTTGAGATTGACAGTTCTGTACTTAATAGTCCAAGGGGTGTTGCCTCGTTTACAATTGAGCTTAGGGATGGCAGAAACAATGTAATCGGATGTGAGAACTATTCCTTCAGCACAAAAGAATTAAAACAGGCAATGACAGGATCTTCCTCATCAGCAGGTCAAAAAGATTTTACTACTAAACCTAAAACCGGAACCAGTAGCAAGGTACTTAAGAAATAAAAAAACATCTTAAGAAAACCTGATCTGCCTCCCCTGATCATCAAGGGAGGCAGTTTTTTATAATGGTAATACCAAAAACTACAAACTCAGCAGCTCCACTTTGGTAACTGTCCATTTTCCATCAGAATCTTTTTCTGCTTCCACCCAGGCATATTTTCCTTCGGCAAGGGATCCGGGGTTCACGATTGTTGTAGTGTCAGTTTTTTCAATGCCGGCACTTTCGTGAATGTGTCCTGTTACCACAAGGAAGGGAGTGCGCTTTTTAATGTATTCGGAAAGTTTTTCGCTTCCTACATGAATGCCGTTGGGGAGTTTGTCGCAGGCAGTGTCCTTTGGAGGATTGTGCATGATGAGGATGAGGTTACTCCAGTGACCGTTTTCGTCCGCACACTCAGCACTTGAGTCTTCCACCACATTGTAGTCAGAAATAATTTCGTCTTCTTCGCGTTCAAAGGGGGTAGTACCGGTGAATTTGGTTCCGCCGCCAGAACCGCAGATTGCAGTTCCTTCAAAAAATGCCAGTGAGGCTTCTACGCTGACATCTGCACCTTCTATTTCAGAAAGAAAATCTGGGGAATCGCAGTTACCTAAAACAGAAAATACGTTCTCGTGTTTTTTTGTAAGTTTTTCGAGCACAGGTTTTGCTGTTTCCAGGTGTTCGAATTTTGCATAGTCACCGCCAAAAAGAACGGCATCTGCCTCTTTAAAACAGGCGTCCAGTTTGTCAAGATTGTCCAGGTCACCGTGAATGTCAGAAATAACCAAAAACTTCATTTACATTTTCCTCCGAATTTATATAGAAGAATACTGATTCATAGGCTTACAGTCAATGTTTCCCCTTTACGACACCTCTCTAAAATGCTAAAATGTAGCCTGTAGACTATTTTCTTAAAAAAAACTGTAACTAAACAGAGGTTCCTGTGTTTGAGAATAAGAATGGGAGTCAGGTAAATTGTGCTGATTCTCAGGATTTTAGGAAATTATATGATGCCACCATGCAGCTCCTGTTCAAGGTGTCCTTTCGTATTGTAAATGACGAGGAGGCCGCTGAGGATCTGGTGCATGATTCCTAC
>JAEEKM010000299.1 GCA_016282455.1 Treponema sp.
CTATTTTTTCTCAAGCCTTGCCTACCAGAGTCAGGGAGATTCTGCGGAAGTAAGCCGAAGAGTAAACAGCGCCTTCCCTCTTCCAGCCCTGCTCTTTTTCTTTGACATTGACGTAGATACCGCCCTTTCCAGAGTGGGCAGCCGCAATGAGACAAGAGAGATTTACGAAAAAAAAGACTTTCTTGAAAAAACAAAAAGCGCCTACGAAAAAGTCATTTCTGAATACGAAAAAGCAGAAAATAATGACGGAATGAAAGTAGTCCGCATAGACGCAACACTTCCCAAAGAAGAAATCACAAAAATTATATGGCATGAAATTCAAAATCTGCCGATAGACAAAGTGTGAAACACTACAGCCATTTAAATCTTAAGTTTTTTGTTCTCGCACTGAGCCTTGTAATTTTTATTCCACAGGCTGCTCATCCCTACGTGGCAAAGTACAAGGAAGATTACCTTAAGCTCTACCACGTGCACTATGCCCAGCTCCCCGACGACTGCATGGAAAACATCTGGTGGCTTGAACACGCAGTTAAGGCAGACTTTGCAAACCCGCTCTACGCTTATGCAAAAATAGAAAACGAAGACCAGTGGGAAAAATACCGCTATCTTTTTGAAATGCACGTAAACTTAAAGCTCATTGAACAGTACCTGCGCTTAGGAAGAATCTACGACAAAAAATGCGCCTACTTTTATGACGCCCCCTGGAAAGAAGAATACCTCCGCAACCTGCAGAAAACAAAATCCTGCTACGAAGCAGCCTACACCTACTGGCAGGAAGCACAGCTCTGGGCAGAAAAAGCAAATGTTACCCGCTTCCGTTTTTTAACAATCACTGCCCTTCAGGATTGGGAAGACGAACGCGAAAGAATCAGCACGGGAAAACTTAACTACGGCAGTATGCTTGACAGAGAAAATGCAAGGGTTCAAAAAGTAATTGATGACCTTACTGCAATGAAGAGCAAGGACTACTAAAAAAATGATTTCCTCCGAACACTATTTTGACTGGGCCGCAACTTCCCCTGTAGACCAGGACATTCTCCGGGAAGCACTGGAGTTTTCCATGGAACACTGGGCAAACCCCTCCAGCATTCACGCTGCAGGTAAAGATGCAAGACAGGCACTGGAAGAAGCACGCAAAAAAGCGGCAGAGGCAATGGGAGTAAAAGCCGAACAGTTTTTCTTTACTTCAGGCGGAACAGAAAGCGACCACATTGCCCTTCTCTCAACCCTCATGCGCCCTCAAAAAGGAAGCGTAATCTTAAGTGCACTCGAACACCCTGCCCTTAGGGAAATGACACAGTCACTCAAAAACTGCGGCTGGGAAGTAATTGCCGTAAACCCCGACAAGACTGGAAAAATCACTGCTGAGGCTGTTAAAGAAAAATTAAAGGACGACACTGTTCTTGTAAGCGTCATGTGGGTGAATAACGAAACAGGTGTTGTTCAGCCTGTAGAAGAAATTGCAGACATGCTGGCAAAAACCTGCGCAGGAAAAAGAAAGCCCCACTTTCATGTGGATGCAGTTCAGGCGGCAGGAAAAATTCCCATGGACATTGCAAAGTCAGGAATAGATTCACTTGCCATAAGCGCACATAAAATCTCAGGTCCCCGTGGAATCGGCGGTCTTTATCTTGCAAAAGAAAATCAGTTTCATGCATTCCTTAAAGGCGGCGGTCAGGAAAAAAATGTAAGGAGTGGAACAGAAAATCTTTTTGGAGCAAGGGCACTCTCTTCCTGTCTTGAAAAATATTTCATCAGCGAAAAAAATACAGCGGCAATGGAACGCTACGAAGCACAGAAAAAATATACGGCCGCTTTCATCAAAGAACTTCTTACCATTCCAAAAGTCACCGTCATTCCCCACAACCGTAACGGCGAGAACGAAGGAAAAGATTTTTCTCCCTGGGTTGTACAGGCGAGTTTCCCCGGCATTCCAGGTCAGGTTATGGAAAGAGCATTGAGTACAAAAGGTTTTTACATTTCCACAGGAAGTGCCTGTTCACAGGGAAGTCATGCCCGTCCCGTTCTTGACACAATGGGCATAAGCGGTTCTGAAAAAGAAGCGGCAGTTCGTTTTAGTTTTGGTCACGCAACATGTGAAAAAGCAATGAAGGAACTTTTAGACGAAATAAAAGCAGTCTGTAAGGATTTTCTTTAATTTTTTATTTTTCTTTTGGACGATATTTTTTTAACTCAGGAAATATTCAAAGGGGGCTGCAAGACAGCCCCACATTTGTTTTCATTTCAACAACCCGCCAGCCGGGGTTTCATTGCTTACGCAACCTGCCTTGCGGCAGGCCCCGTCAGTCGGGCGTAGGTTTTAAAATTCCCCTGACACTTATGCATAAGGTTTAAGAATCTTCTCAAGTTTTTCACTACCGATGATTCTTAAGAAACTTCCCAAACGCGGTCCCTGTGTTTTTCCAACCAGGGCAAGGTACATGGCATTAAAGAGTTTCTTGCTTTCCTGACCTGCATTTGTTGCAACATCATAAAGAGCCTGCTGAACACCCTTGTCATCAAGAGAAGCAATCTTTGGAAGAACCTCTGTATAAACTGTCTTGAGCATTGCCTTGTCTGCCTCATCAAGACCTTCTGCAACAGAAGCATCTGTGCGGAGGGCAAACTTAAAGTCCTCGGGTGCACATTCTGTCACCCAGTACCAGGCACACTTTGCACGCTGCTTAATGCGTTCTACCTGAGAAGGCTTTACGTCACCAAGAGAAGCAATTACTGCATCCACATCACCTGAGTAGGTCTGCAAGAGAGTTGTAAGAAGACGGAATGGAATCTGGTAAGGCATATTGTCTGTGCTTGACAAATCCACACCTGCTTCTGTCTGGGAAAGTTCATACACTCTCTTTTCACGGCGCAGAATGTCATCACTCTTAGCCTTGTCTCCACCGTAAGCGATGCGTTCTGTTCTGTCATAAGCCTCATACTGAGTAATTCCGTCAAGATCAATCTTGATTGCAAACTCGTGGTCAACTTTGTTCACTGCAAAAATGTAGCGGAGAACTTCAGGCTGGTAAACTTCAAGTGCGTCAACAAGAGAAATCACTTTTCCCTTAGAAGAACTCATCTTTCCTGGCACACCCTTTAAGCTCACAAAGTCGTACTTCATGGTAACAGGAGCATCCCAGCCGTAAACTTTCTTTGACACAAGTTTAGCAGTATCGTAGCTTCCGCCTGGAGAAATATGGTCCTTTCCACCCGGTTCAAAAACAACCTTCTCTTCATTCCATCTCATAGGCCAGTCAACACGCCAGCCCAGCTTAAACTCTTTGGAAGTGCGGAGGTCACCGGTTTCTTCATGACCACAGGAAGTACACTTGTAGCTTACTCCGTATTCTCCGTCGTAGTTTGTAATTTCTGTCGTATCTTTATTGCACTTTGAACAGAAGGCAGCCACAGGCCAGTATACGTCACTGTCCTTCATCTTGTGTTCATCATCGCGGTAATTGTTAAGGCACCACTTAATGAGGTCGCGGTTCTGCAGTGCTTTTTTCATGCCTTCTGCATAGCGGTTTGCACGGTAGCGGCTTGCCTGGTAAAGGAACTCGGGATGAATGCCCACTCTCGGAAGCTGAGTCTCAATGTCCACCTCATGATGGCGGGCATAGTTCTCGTCACGACCAAAGGTATCAGGTACCATGGTAATGGGGAAGCGAAGGTATTTTTCCAGTTCCTCTGGTTTTGGCATGTTAGCGGGAACTTTTCTGAACACATCGTAGTCATCCCAGGAATAAATAAAGCGCACTTTCTTACCCCTGTCACGAAGGGCACGCACAATAAGATCCACGGTAATAATCTCACGGAAGTTACCGATATGCACGGTTCCACTGGGAGTAATGCCAGAAGCACAAGTGTAGCTCTCAAGCTCTCCCTTTTCCTTTATGATGCGGGCCGCCTGCTGGTCAGCCCAGTGACACAAACTTTTCTCGTCTCTTTCGTTACTCATAGTGGGCGTAGTATATTGTATTTTTTGGGTTTGTACAATGGAGGGGGATTTTAGCCTGTCTGGAACATATATAAAAAAACGTTTTTTTTCAAAAAGATTTGTCTTTTTTGTATGTTCAACCCCCATATAATGAATATGAGCGAAGAAATTTTTAACGCGGCAGTAACCCTGTCTATGATTGGTTCAGGCTCTTTTAAGCCATATGAAAAACTGGATTTTTCTGACGACTTTATGTTTGGAAAAGTGATGCAGGATAAGGAAAGGTGCAAAAAGCTTGGAGGAATGAGGCTCCACCTTGCACCTGACACAGAAATTGAAGACCCCCTTACACAGGGAAGCATCAGGAACTCTCCGGCAAGCAAGTCCATATTTCTTGACGTAAGAACCAGGGATGCTTCATCTTTCTACGATGTTGAGATGCAGAAACGGGTGGATAAAACCCTGCCCTTAAGAATGCGCTACTACCAGAGCATGATGGACATAGAATTTTTGCAGAAGGGACATGAGTACGGAGAACTTTTAAACAACTACATTTTATTCTTTTGCAAGGGCGATTTGTTTGGTAAGGGAAAGCCAGTCTACACCTTCACAACACAATGCGAGGAATGCAAAGAACTTGTCTTCGGTGACAAAGCGACAAAGATAGTATATAATGCAAGTAAGTGGATGGATGTAAAGGACAGGGAGTTATCCGCCCTCCTAAGGCTCATTCACGAAGGGGAAGCAACTACCGGTTACACCAGTGAACTTGAGCACTGCATCAGACAGATGCGCAATAACCCTATGTGGAGGAAAGAATACATGGACTATCACATGGAGATAATGCACGAAGCCAACATAGCCCGAGAAGAAGCCCGCCAGGAAGCCAGACGTGAAGCCCTTGCCGAAGGAATTTCTCAAGGGCGGGCAGCTGAACGGATTGATACTGTGATTGCACTTATGAAAACCGGAGTCCAGGCAGGGGTTATTGCTAAGGCACTAAATATAAGTGAAGAAGAAGTGCTTTCCATGGCACGGATGCCGCCCTCATCTGTTTAACTAAAAAAACACACGAGAATTTTCCCGAAGGGAAAATTCTTGCCGGAATGAAATTGCAGGAGGCTTTATTACTTAGCCCATTAAACCCAACTAAAAAAAAAGCGGCATGGACGCCGCCCACAGCTGTATATTGCAAAAACTTACGAGATTTCCCGCAGAGAAAACTCGCTGGGATACAAATTGCAGGATGCTTTATTAATTAGCCAATACAACAAAACTAAAAAAAAGGCCGAACAGATGACCCACTCAACTGTCTGACACAACAAACACAAGACAGTTACCACGAAGCGACAAC
>JAEEKM010000300.1 GCA_016282455.1 Treponema sp.
AACCTGATCCGGATAATGCCGGCGGAGGAATGTATATGAAATACATGTCTTTTAAAAAAATCCTTTCAGTTTCAACACTTGTTCTTGCAGCATTTGTAATGTCGTCTTCCCTTCTTTCATGCCAGAAGTCTGAGCGTGAAAAAGAAGTGGTGGTTTATGCCTATGACAGTTTTGCAGGCGAGTGGGGACCAGGTCCTGAACTTGTAAAACGCTTTAACGAAAAAACTGGTCTTACCCTAAATCTTGTAAACTGCGGAAAAGCTCTTTCTGCCTACAATCGTGTGCTGCTTGAAAAAAATGACGTACAGGCAGATGTACTTCTGGGACTTGATAATATTATGGCAGAGGAAGCCAGAAAAGAAAATGTTTTCCTTGCCTACCAGCCAAAGGGTGCAAAAGAAAATATTGCTCCCGAACTGGAAGAAGCCCTTGGCGGTGACTGGCTTTTTACTCCCTACGATTACAGTCATTTTTCAATCATCTATGATACCCAGTCATCAGTTCCTGCTCCAACCTCTCTTTCTGATTTAACAAAGAGTGAGTACGAGAAAAAACTTATTCTTATGGACCCCCGCACTTCAACTCCAGGACTCGGTTTTCTTGCCTGGACTGTATCTGTCTTTGGAGAAGAAACAATGGATTACTGGAAAGCACTTAAACCTTCCATTCTTGCAATGACTCCAGGCTGGTCTGCCGGATGGAACATGTTTATGAGCGGAGAAGCACCTCTTGTAATCAGTTACACAACAAGTCCTGCCTACAATGTTGTTGAAGAAAACAATAACCGCTATGTGGCATTAACTTTTGCACAGGGACACGTTGAACAGGTTGAATGTGCCGCAATTGTAAAGGGAACAAAAAATCTTTCCGGTGCAAAAACTTTCATTGACTTTCTTGTGAGTGAAGCTGCCCAGGAAGTTCTTCCAAAAACTCAGTGGATGTATCCTGCAAACAAAAATGTTTCTCTTCCTGAAGGTTTTGCAGAAGCCGCTCCGGTACCGGCTCTTACACTTCCTGTAAATTCACTTTCTACTCAGAATGCGGTTTCCGCAGTAATCAAACTTCTTTCTGACTAAGAGTGAAGGGATTTCGTTTTGCAGAGGCTGTGCTTGCACTTGCAGGCATGGCCATGCTTTTTTTTCTAGTCTTATTTTTTCTTCTCCCTTTAGGCGCATCCTTTTCTCCAATAATCACTTCTTCTGCAATAAAAGATTTATCTTCCATTTCCCTTACCAAAGTGATTGCATTTACTTTTTCGCAGGCACTTTGTTCTGTTTTTATTTCTCTTATTGTGGGGCTTCCTGCAGCATTTTTTCTTGCAAGAAGAAACTTTCCCGGTAAGAAAATTCTTTCTTCCACCTCTGCAGTTCCACTCTGCATGCCTTCACTTATTGTAGCCCTTGCCTACATTGCCTGTTTTGGTGTGTCCGGTCTTTACAATAAAATTTTTGTAAATATTTTTTCGCTAAAAGAAAGTCCCTTTACCTTTCTCTATTCTTTCTGGGGAATCATTCTTGCACAGGGCTTTTATAATTTTCCTTTGGTAATGCAGACGGTTGCAGACGGCTGGAGTGAAATTGACAGCAGGGAAGAAGACAGTGCCCGTATTCTTGGTGCAGGTGAAGGAAGGGTTTTCTTTACCATAACTTTCTGGAAACTCTTACCCTTTATTATTTCTGCCTGTGTGCCGGTTTTTATTTACTGTTTTTTTTCATTTATGATTGTCCTTATGTTCGGTGCACTGGGAACAACAACTCTTGAAACTGCAATTTATGTTCTGGGAAGTAACGTGCACTCACTAAAAGGAGCGGCTCTTCTTTCTCTTGTGGAAACTTTATCTGCCCTCTTCGTTCTTCTTTTGTATTCCCTTCTTGAAAAAAAATCTGTTCTCTATGTTAAAGATCCCGGGCAGAAAAAAAGTCTTCCTCCAAAGAATATGTCAAAAATGGAAGTCCTCTTTTTTGTACTATTTATTTTTGTAATACTCATATTTTTCTTTGTTCCCTTTGCAACAATTGTTTCCGGTGCCATGGGAAAAATAATAAAAGTGCTCTCCATGAAGAGTCTTTATCTTTCTATTAAAAATACAATTCTTTCTGCAAGTGCAACTGCGCTTTTTAGTACGGCTTCTGCCTTGTGTTATGCACTGCTTCTTCTTTATTCAAATAAAATTAACAGGGGAGTTTTCTTAAAAGTGCTTCCCCTTATGCCAATGGCTGTTTCTTCCGTTGTGCTTGCTCTTGGCATGACCCGTCTTTTTAAGCAGACTTCTCCGCTTGTACTTGTGCTCTCTCAGAGTGCCCTTGCGTGGCCTTTTGCCTTCAGACAGATTTATTCAAGTCTTGTAAAATTACCTTCAGAAACTTTACAGTCTTCCATCATGCTCTCCGGAAGTCGTCTTGATTCTGCCTTTAGGGTTGTAATGCCTTCTTGCCGGCGGGGAATCCTAAGTGCACTGGGCTTTACCTTTGCAATAAGTGCAGGAGATGCATCTTTCCCGCTGGTACTTTCTGTGCCAAAGTTTGACACTCTTGCTCTCTTTACATACCGGCTTGCGGGAAGTTACCGCTTTAACGAAGCCTGTGCTTCCGGTCTTGTGCTTGCCCTTTTGTGCATGGGCGTGTTTTATATTTCCAATTCACTTAAAGGAGGTTCTGCATGGCATGGTTTGAAGCAAACTGTCTTGAAAAAAAATGGGACAGTGTAAGTGTGTCTCTTTCTTTTTCGCTTGAACAAAAAGATTTCCTTTGTATTGTAGGTCCCAGTGGAAGCGGAAAATCTACTGTGCTCAGAATGATTGCAGGTATTTTAAAAAGTAATTCTCCTGAGACAAAAATTATTCTTGACGGAAAAAATATTACTGACGAAAAACTTGGAAAAAGAAACTGCGGTATGGTTTTTCAAAACGGTTCTCTTTTTATGAATATGAATGTGGAAGATAATGTTGCCTACGGTTTAGTGTGCAGGGGACTTTCCAAAAAAGAGGGAAGGGCAAAGGCTTCACAATGGCTTTCTATGGTGAATCTGAGCGGTTTTGAAAAAAGAATGCCGGGAACCTTAAGCGGAGGTGAAATGCAGCGGGTGGCACTTGCAAGAACACTTATTGTTTCTCCAAAACTTCTTCTTTTAGATGAACCCTTAAGCGCAGTGGATGCTCCCCTCAGGGCAAAACTTTGTGATGACATTCTGCGCATGAAAGAAGAACTTGGTTTTACTGCCATCATGGTGACCCACGACCTTGAAGAAGCAAAACGCATGAGTACAAAAATAATCCGTATGGAAAAGGGGCGGGCGGTCTGGCAGGGGAATAGTGAGGATTTTCTGCGTTAAGGATTGGCAGTAAAAATGTATTTTAATAGGGAAACTGTCACTACACTTCCACTGCATCTGTCATAGGTCCTGCCACGGTTGCAATCGGATAATATACGCACGGTAAATGCTTGCACCACAATCTAGAGACTGTCTTTTGGGCATACTGCGCTTACAAAGTGGCACCCATGCCAGCTGCAGTTCCGTTCCGTGACAGTTTCCCCCTAAACACATTTCTCTTCGGAAGTGCGGAAAGCCTGACCCGAACGGAGTGAGGGGAACGTCCGTAAAAAAGTGGAAATTTAACCCGTTTACAAAAGTTCTAAAAATAGTTAAAATTAAATAAATAAGTAACTTTTACACAAAGGAGGCGTTTTATGGATGGTGACAGTAGTTCCTCCGGTTATCATCAACGGGCAGTATTTGTTTTAGCCCAAAGAAGGCGCCTCAACTTCAGTTTTTGATTCCAGGCTTAATCAGACTGTGGCTGCGGCTTCCAATTCACTGTAAAGGAAGATAATATGATTACTTACTGGCAGCAAGAAGACGGACGGCTTGTAGAAAAAGAATACGAAGAACTCAATAAAGAACAGAATACCTGGGTAGATGCCCGCTCCGTTACCAGAGATGATATACGCGATATAGAAGAAAGGTTTAATATTGACAGCGAAAACATGCTGGATATTCTTGACCCAGACGAACTTTCCCGTCTGGAAAGAAATGATGATAACGGCTACAACCTTACCATTCTCCGTCTTCCGGTTTTTTCTCCGACTGACGACATCAGTTATTTCTGCGCACCGCTTGGTATCATTACAACCGGAAAATTTTTCATAACTGTATGCTGGACTGACTGTGAGGTGCTTAAGGATTTTGCGGCAAACAGAATTAAAGAACTTTCACTTAATGACTTTCCTGCTTTTACAATCCGCTTTCTTGCCCGTGCAGATGTTATGTACCTGCGCTACCTTAAGGAACTGAACCGTCGTGCAACTACAATTCAAAATGAAATGTTCCGGGTTGTAGAGAACCAGGAATTCCTTCAGCTTTTGAATATTCAGAAATCACTTTTGTATTTTGAAACTTCACTTAAAAGTAATCAGCTGCTTCTGGAAAAACTGCGTAAGACAAAGATTCTTAAACTTGATGATGAGGATCAGGACTGGCTTAACGACGTGGAAATTGATAACCGTCAGGCTATGGAAATGGCAGACACTTATACAAACATCATGGCACAGATGACTGATGCAAGTGCTTCCCTTATTTCCAACAATCTTTCCATTGTGATGAAGCGCATGACAATCATTTCTCTTGTGATGATGCTTCCGACTTTTATTACAAGTTTCTTTGGCATGAACATTCCGCTTCCCTGGATGCATTCAGGCTGGTGGGGCATTTTGTTTATAAGTCTTATTTGTATTGCCACTGCTCTTCTGGGCTGGTGGGTTTTTGCAAAAACTTCTAAGTATGCTTCTCCAATCGTACAGGGACGAAGAAAGAATTTTATTCAGCGCCGTTCTGAACGCAAGCAGAAAAGGTTTATTCAAAAACAGGAAAAACTTGCAGAACGCAACGGTGCTAAGCGGGATAAAAATCAAAACAAAAGGAGCAGGTGATGAAAAGAAAAATTATTTTTTTATGTGCATCGGTTTTTATGTTTACTCTGACTCTGCCTCTTTTTGCAGATGATACGGTTCTTGCAGCAAATCTCTTCCATGAACTGGACATGGTAAGGCTTGGGCCTTCTGGTGGTAGTGAAGATTTTCTTTTGGGTGAAAACTCTCAGGTTGATGTGGTAAAGCGTTCCCTTTCTTCTTTTAAAATCAACAGGTATGAGACTAGTTATGCACTCTGGTACAGGGTTCGTCTCTGGGCAGAAAAGCACGGTTATTCTTTTGAAAACATCGGTCAGGAAGGAAGTTTTGGTGCAAGGGGAAAAAGCCCTTCTCAGGTAAACGGATATCAGCCTGTAACGATGATTAACTGGCATGATGCGGTTGTCTGGTGCAATGCCTTAAGCGAAATGAATTCTTTAACTCCCTGCTATACTTTTAGGGGGGAAGTTCTGCGTGATTCCCGTGAGAGTGCAAAGTGTGATTTGTCTGTCTGTGATTTTAATGCTGACGGCTATCGGCTTCCTACAGAAAGTGAATGGGAGTATGCGGCCCGTAAAACTCAGTCTGGAATGCAGAGGGGAGACCTGGCAAGCGGTCAGGTAAATGCTCTTGGAAAAAGTGATGCTTCTATTCCAGGTGGCGAAGTTGCGTGGATAAGCGATAACTCAAACGGAACACATCTTGTTGGAACTGCGGGAACACCTTTTGTTCCAGAGACACCTCCTTCTCCTGGAAGCGGTAATCCAAACGGTTCCGGTCTTTTTGACATGAGCGGAAATGTTCTGGAGTTTTGCTGGGACTGGTTTGGTCCTTATGCAGAAGTAAAGAAGGGAACTTTTTATGCAGGACCTTCTGTTGGTTCTTCGCGTGTGATGCGTGGCGGAAGCTGGTATCCCTTTACAATTTCTGCCGCCGCAGGTGAACGTTATTTTTATGATGCAAATGAAGCCTATAATTATTTTGGCTTTAGAGTAGTTGCGACCCGATAAAAAATCGTGTATCATTAAATAGAAAGGAGAGTATTTATGAAGAAAAATTTCTCAAAGATTTTTGCACTTATCTGTCTCTGTGGTGTTTCACTTGTTTCATTTTCCTGTGCAACAAAAGTGTACACTACAGTCCGCCGTCCCGCTGAGTTTAATCTGCAGGGAGCCACATCAATTGCGGTGCTTCCGTTTCAGCTTTCAAACACAGTAAACTATGAGTCCTCAGGTTTTCTTATTCTTGATGTGCTCGACTTTTTCCTGTCTTCTGCACTGAATACCGGTAACACAGACGAGTCACGTGCTGCAAATTATATTACAAGTAATCTTACTTCAAGGGTCTCTGCTTCAGGCTACTACAATCTTGTTAGTTCAAGTGCTGTTCAGAATGCACTCAAGAATGGAACTACTGCTCCCTGTGATGCCTATCTTACCGGCCAGATTCTTGATTTTAATTACAACACGGAAAGCCGCGATTATAAAAAGAAGATTGATGATGAAACCTATGAAACTGTGACTGAGTACAGACGCAATGTTACAGTCCGTGTTCTTTACCAGGTGATTGATTCTAAGACTAACCGCATTCTGGAGTCCCGCTCAAGAAAGTATACCAACTACTCAAGCTATTATCCAACCAGACTTTCTATGCCTTCTGCCTATGAGATTATTGAAAATGATCTGGACAGTCTTGTAAAACAGATTATGAAAGAACTTGAGCCTTATGATGAGCAGATTGAACTTAAGCTGATGAGTGACAAGAGCAAGAATCCTGACATGGAACTTGCAAAAAAATATGTAGAGAATAATCTTATTGAAAAGGCTTTGAATAAGTATCAGGAAGTTTATACTGAAACAGGAATGTTTGAAGCCGGATACAATGCCGCAATTCTTTACGAAGCTTATGGCGATCTTCAGACTGCAAAAACAATTATGACCCGCTTAGTGGATGCCACTGGTGACAAAAAAGCTGTTTCTGCTCTTGCTAACATTAACTACGAAATAAAGCAGGAAGAGAAACTTCATCAGCAGACAGAGGCACGAAACGTCCGCTAAAAAACTTTGCCTGGTTTTTCCAGGCATGGGCTATCATTGTGACAAGCCTCTTTTGTATTATTCCAGAAAACTTGCAGTTAAGGCAGGCTACGAAGTTCTTTGCGCTGACTACAAGGTTTCTGGTAAAAAAGAGCCTGACTTTATTAAACAGGCATTCCTTGATGCATCTTCCCAGACTGAAGGGCTTTTTTCCGAACTTGATTTTTCTTCCTATGAAAAAATAATCTGTCTTTCAAAAAGTATTGGAAGTGCAGTTGCCCTCAGTTATTGTAAAAAACATTCCCTCTCTGCCGCCCAGATTATCTTTACACCCGTCCCCCTTACTTTTGATTTTTTTACTGATGATACACAGGCACTTGTTTTTCATGGAAAAAATGATCCTCTGTGTGAAAACCCTCTTTGTAAAAGTGAATGTGAAAAGCGTGGAGCTGTTAAACTTGTGACTTTTGCAAAAGCAAATCACTCTCTCGAAACGGGGGAGGTTTTGCAGAATGTGGGAATTGTAAAGAAAGTGATGGCTCTGGTGGAGCGCTTTGTTTAGGTGATTATTTTTGAAATGGGGATTGTTCCGGGAATAAAAAAAGCACGATTCTTTGGGGAACCGTGCTTTTTTTGTTTAATTAGGCGGACAGGTTATTTTTCAACAACTGCGTAGTCGCCAATCTTTGCAGTAAGAGCCTCTGAGGCAGGAACAACAACTACATCGTCTGCAAGAGAACGTGATACAACATTGTAGACGTCTTCTTCTGTTTCTTCTTCATCAACAAGGTCGGTAATGGTGTTCATTACATAATCAATATCATTTCCCTTAACATCCTTGATTTCGCCGTTGATGAACTGAATTGCCTTTTCAATGCTGTTCTTGTTTGTGATTCTTGAGAAACCGCGTTTTGCAACTTCCCAGCTGCATCCGGCAGCAGAGTAGTACTTTTTGTCAAATGGACCATCTTTAGACTTGTTCTTTGCAGTACCCCTGTTAACAGTTCCTGTTGGAGCAATCCATCCAGTAGTAGCATTTGCTTCTGTCATTGTCTGGTCAACCTGGTACCATTCTTCTGCTTCCATTCCGCAGTAGCTTGTAGAACCTGCTTTGCCAAGTGCGAATGAGAAGGTTTCGATATCTGCATAAAGAGTTACATCATCTTCATCTTCGTCATCACCCTGTGATTTTCCTGCTGCGTAAGTAAGTGATGGATTGGCACCTGTTGGGTTATTCTGCTTTTCAGTTTTTGTAATTACTGTTTTAAAGAAGTCCATTCCGTCTTTAAAGTCACCTGCTGCTGCGAGTTCTGTTTTGTCTCCCATTGCAATAGCGGCAAGCTGTTCGAGAGTATATTCTTTTCCACCAAGGGTAACTTCTGTTGCGTGATCATTCCACTGAACACCGTACATGTATTTAAGAACAAGATTTCCCTTTGTGTAGTTAGAGTTGTCTTCAAGAGCGTAGTAACCGGTATAGAAAGATTCCATAACTACATTTGAGCGGTCCGCTTTTACTTCTGAAGAAGATTTTCTCATCTTATACTGATAGAAAGTTGCTTTACCGCTTCCAAGAAGGTTTTCTGATGAACCGTCAAAGTCCATAACGACAGTTACAAAGTTTCCGTCGGTGTAGCGTGCTCCTGTGCCAGCTGCATTCAGAGGCTGGTAGTCGGCAACCCAGGTACCACTGAAGTCGTCTTTTCCAAAAGTTGAGAGAAGCTCACCCAGATCGCCACATCCGGTGACTGAGATCATCATCACTGCAGCTGTTGCAAGCGCTGCAAGTTTGTGTGTAATTTTCATAACATTCTCCTAGTTAGAATTTTATGTGCCTGCGTATGCAGGTACTCATTAAATTTAACATAACTAATCTTAAAAATCAAGTTTTGGAAGTAATTTTAGTAATATTTTAAAAAACTAACGTTATATAA
>JAEEKM010000301.1 GCA_016282455.1 Treponema sp.
CACTTGTTGTCTAAAAGGGCATATTCACCGCGGCGCTGAACAATCTTAAAGTCCCTTGCTCCTGCCATGCGGCTTACTGCATCTGCGGCAAGTCCTGCGGCATTTACCACATACCTTGCAGTAAGTTCACCCTTAGAGGTGTTTAAGGTAAAAGTTCCGTCATCAGATTTTGTGATGGAATGAACCATTGTGTCGCGCATGAAGGTTACGCCGTTAATCACTGCACTTTCTGCAATAGCCCAGGTTGCCTGGTAGGGGGCAATGATTCCTGCACTTTTTGCAAAGAGGGCACCCACTGCTTCTTCGCTGATGTTGGGTTCCATTGCTCGTAGTTCATCCTGATTTATTACTGCCATGTCCTTTACGCCGTTTTTTGTTCCGCGTTCGTAGAGGGCATTTACTTTTTTCATTCCCTCTTCGTCAAAGGCCAGTACAAGTGAACCTATGGGGTTGTAGTCAAAGTTGAGTTTTTTTGCCAGTTCCGGCATGAGGGCGGCACCCCTCACGTTAAGGCGGGCCATAAGAGTTCCCGGCATTGGATCGTAGCCTGCATGAACAATACCTGAGTTTGCCTTGCTTGTTCCGCAGCTAACATCATCTTCTTTGTCCAGCATGAGAACTTTTGCCTGTGTTTTGGAAAGTTCCCTGGCAATGCATGCACCGGAGATTCCTGCTCCGATTATGATTACATCATACTGTGCGCTCATTTTGTTGCCTTCCTTTTTGTGGATTTTGCTGCAGTGCTTTTACTTACCGCAGATTTTTTTACGCCTGTTTTTTTAGCTGAAATGGGGGTCTTTGCTGAAGTGCCCGTTTTCTTTACAGAACTGGCCCTTTTTGCATCCGACTTCCGTTTTTTTGCAGGTACTTCATCGGCTTTAGCCCAGCCCTTACTCCGTTCAACAGCCCGCTTCCACTGGTCGTAGAGTGCATGGCGTTTGGAAGAAGTCATTTCCGTTGTAAAGATTTTGTCCACCTTCCATACGTCAAGAATTTCTTCCTTGTCTTTCCAGAAACCGGTTGCAAGTCCTGCACAGAAAGCCGCTCCAAGAGCAGTTGTTTCTACATTTTTTGGGCGGAAGATTGGTTTTGCAAGAATGTCACTCTGGAACTGCATCATCACATTACTTACGCTTGCTCCACCGTCAACTTTTACTTCTTTTATATGAAGCCCGGTATCTGCCCTCATGCTTTCAAGTAAGTCTTTTACCTGGTAGCAGATGGCTTCAACTGTTGCACGGCAGACATGTGCTTTGTTCACACCACGGGTAAGTCCGATCAATACACCGCGGGCGTATGGATCCCAGTAGGGAGTACCAAGTCCGGTAAAGGCTGGAACAAGAATTGCTCCGTTTGCATCAGGAACACTTTCTGCAAGCACATCACATTCACGGGCAGTACGGATAATTCCAAGTTCATCGCGGAGCCACTTGATTGTTGCCCCTCCCATGAATACACTGCCTTCAAGTGCATACTGAACTTTTCCGTTTATACTGAAAGCAATTGTAGTAAGAAGATTGTTTTTGGAAAGAATGGGTTTACTTCCAATATTCATCAGCATAAAACAGCCGGTACCGTAGGTGGTCTTTACACTGCCTTTAGAAAAACATCCCTGTCCAAAGAGTGCGGCCTGCTGGTCTCCGATACAGCTTGCAATGGGCACTTCAAAACCGCAGACTTCTTTATCTGTATTTCCGTAAACACAGGCGGAATCTTTTACTTCCGGAAGAATGCAGCGGGGAATGTCTAAAAGTTTAAGGAGTTCACTGTCCCACTCCAGGGTATGAATGTTAAAGAGCATGGTACGGCTTGCATTGGTTGTGTCCGTGATGTGAACTTTACCGCCGGTGAGTTTCCAGACAAGCCAGGTGTCAATTGTTCCGGCAAGAATCTCACCCTTCTTTGCACGAGCCTTTACTCCGGGAACGTTATCTAAAATCCATTTGATTTTTGTTCCGCTGAAATATGCGTCTGGAATGAGACCTGTTTTTTCCTGAATCATACGGCTTTTACCCGAAGCGATAAGTGCTTCTGCCATATCTGCCGT
Organism: Treponema sp.; assembly: GCA_016282455.1. Taxonomy (GTDB): domain Bacteria; phylum Spirochaetota; class Spirochaetia; order Treponematales; family Treponemataceae; genus Treponema_D. Next base: position 2,048 of record JAEEKM010000301.1, read on the forward strand.
ACGACGGCACTGCCAGACTATGGCATGGTAAACAGGCTTACCGGTATTTTTATCCCAGAGAACAACAGTTTCCCGCTGGTTTGTAATGCCGATTGCTGCAATCTGTTCAGGGGGAATTTTTGCCTGACGTACTGTTTCCTGCATAACCGTAAGCTGCTGCAAGAAAAGTTCATCCGCATCATGTTCCACCCAGCCCGGTTGCGGAAAATACTGGGTAAACTCCCTCTGTCCCGAAGCCACTTTCTGGGCATTCTGATTAAAAATAATCGCCCTGGAAGATGTGGTTCCCTGGTCCAAAGCCAGAATGTACTTTTTCTCTGCCATAAATGACGCCACCTTTACATCTTTGCTCATGAAATGAACATTTTCATACTGATAGTATCACTATCACCTACAAACATTATACCACAGCTTTAAAAAAAGGAAAGAAAAATCTTTAAATTTTGTGTTTTTCTTAGCAAACATAAAGTAACAGCTGTTTGTAAAAAAAATATATGTATGCTGCCACTCCCGCCGGAAGAGAAAGAGTCTGGTAATATTACTTTATAAAAAATATACTTACGCTGCAACGGAGCCGGGGTTCATGTACGAAAAAAATTCTGCACAAGTGAAGCGTAGCGAAACGCGGAAGCCTTTTTTCGTACATGGTTCCCGGCGGGAGTGGAAGCGTAAGTAGATCTTTATTCAAAACACAAATTACCTGCCCCTGTCACGCAAAAATAATAACATTGCGTTTTACAAAAAAACAAACTATACTAAAAGCCTAAAAAAAACACAAAAAAACTGTCAACTCCAAAACAGTCTGACGCTAGTGAGTCATGGAAGGTAAGATTAATGGCTGATTTTTATATACGACCGCAGGTAAAAGCCCGCTTTGTAAAAGACACGCAGACTCAGGCAAAAAGCTCTGCTCCGCAGGACCCCATGAGGGATTTCTTTTACACAAACACTTATTCCAGTGACTCACAAAAAGCAAAAAACATTCAGAGCAATGTCTACTTTGACCTAAAACCCTTTTCCGCCTACATCCGTGCAAGCATAGACCATATTGGAAAAAGCACCGCAGAAGGAGCGGATGTTGTAATTGCAGACAAGTTACAGGAACAGTATCTTATTCCCCAGTTCACGCTCATAAAACCCAGGCTGACGGGAGCAGAGTTCACCGTAAAAAAACCGGAGCACATTTACGCCCTTACCGCAGATGAAGATTTTGACTCAGAAACTTTTGAAGTAAGCGGCAGGCAGGGAAAAATCTGCAGTCACGAAAATAAAATAGAAGCTTTTAATGGAAGAGTTTTCATAAAACTGGAAGACGATTCACAGGAAATTGCAGGAAAAAAGTTCGACCTCTATGATGATGTAAATCATAAAGAAGATTCCATAAAATGCACCGTCTCTACCATAGATTATTCCGACCCGGATTCTTACCGCATTAACGGAGTAAAAGTTTTAAGTGTAAACGAAAAGGCAGATGAACTCACCGTCTGCACAAGTGACGATATTTCCAGCCTTAAGGCAATTAATATTTTCGGAGAAGAACTTAAGCTCCTGAAAAAAGAATCAAAAGCAAAAGCGGAACTCACAGGAAATAATCTTACAATCACGCCGTTTACTGATGAACTTTACAGTGTGAGTCCCTGCATGAAAGACAAAAAACTTCCGCTCTATAATGCAGGGAAACCCCTTCAGTACCAGAAAATTGAACTTACGGAACTGTCAGAAAAAGAAGTTCAGTCTCTTTTACAAACAGAAGATGTCTCCGTCAGAAACAGCCGCCTTATTTACAGCCGCGAAGAAAATAATTCTCTTACACTGGCAGGACTTCCTTTTAGCATACAGTGTGAAAAACTGAAGTTCAAAAAACAGCTGCGCGACAAAAAAGGAAATTTCATAGGAACTGTCATAGAAGTAATCACCAACAGCAAAAGTATAGGCGACCTTGAATCAAACACAGATGCTTTCTTTAAAGAAACAACAGAACGCCTTACAGATGCCCTTCCCTTCC
>JAEEKM010000302.1 GCA_016282455.1 Treponema sp.
AATGGGAGTAAAATGGGGTAAAAAGACAAAAAAGTATTAAAAAAAATAAAAAAATATTTGTAGACATCTCGACTACGCTCGATGTTATTGGAGAAAGCTGGTGTGCGCTCACTGGGGCTTCAAGCCCAATTTTGCACAACAATTATTGTTTAAAATAAAAAAAGCCTTACTCGTTAAAGTAAGGCTTTTTATATCCGCCCCCTGCTGGGCTTGAACCAGCGACACACGGATTAACAGTCCGTTGCTCTACCGACTGAGCTAAGGGAGCAAGTAAGGATATATTATAGAAATGAGGATTTTTTGTCAATAGATATTGTTTATTTTTTAATTATTTTTTTGAAAAACTTACGCCCGATTGTAGGGGCGGGAGAGCAGCGACCGTTCTGCGTATGCAGAATGAAACCCCGGAAAGCGGGGTGCGCTAAAGAACTTTTGCCGGTTGCAGCAGACAGACTTTTACACGCCGTGAAAAAAAAAACCCCGTCCTGAGAAAATTCAGAACGGGAAGCTTTGTTTTTTGTTTTGGCTTTTAGTTTAGTATCATGCGGTCGGAGAGGGAGTCTACGCCGTCTGTGGCTACCTGGAATTTTTTGAGCAGGTCTTCTACTTTGAGGCTGGCTTTTTCTTCGCCGCTTGCTTCGTAGACTATTTTTCCATCCAGCATCATGATGAGGCGGTTTCCGTACTGGATTGCGTTTCTCATGTTATGGGTGACCATGAAGGTGGTGAGGTTGTCTTTTTTTACGAAGTGTTCGGTGAGTTCTAATACTTTGTGGGCAGTTTTTGGGTCAAGGGCTGCGGTGTGTTCGTCTAAGAGAAGGAGTTTTGGTTTTTGCAGGATTGCCATGAGAAGGGTTAGTGCCTGTCTCTGTCCGCCGGAGAGGAGTCCTACTTTTGCCTGCATGCGGTTTTCGAGGCCTAAGTCCAGCATGGCTAGTTTTTCTTTGTATTCTTCCCTTTCTTTTGGGGTTACGCCCCAGCCGAGTCCGCGTTTTTTTCCACGACGGGCTGCCATGGCAAGGTTTTCTTCTATTTGCATTGTGGCGGCTGTTCCCATCATGGGGTCCTGAAAGACACGTCCTAAGTATTTTGCACGTACATGTTCTTTTTGGTCGGTGATGTCTTCGCCGTCAAGTATTATTTTTCCGCTGTCACATTCGTATACACCTGCAATGAGGTTTAGGAGGGTTGATTTTCCTGCTCCGTTTCCTCCGATGACGGTTACAAAGTCGCCGTCATTTAAGGTGAGGTTTATTCCGCGCAGAGCCTTGCGTTCGGTTATCTGTCCGGGGTTGAATGTTTTGTAAACATCTTTTATTTCAAGCATCTACTTTTCCTCCGAAGGGGCCGGCGTTTTTTTTCTTGTGAAGTTCTTTTTTAAGACAGGGACTGAAAGTGCTACTGCTACTACTACGGCAGAGAGGAGTTTCATGTCCTGGGTTTTCATTCCAAGCTGGAGTACTATTGCAATTATCAGGCGGTAAATTACGGAACCTAATACTACGGATAGTAAGGTGAACCAGAAGGAGAATTTTTTGGAGAAGATTACTTCGCCTATGATGATGGAGGCAAGGCCTATGACGATTGCTCCGATTCCCATGCTCACGTCTCCAAAGCGCTGCTGCTGCATGACAAGTCCCCCGGATAAGGCAACGAGTCCGTTTGAAATCATGAGGGCAAGGATTTTCATTGTGTCTGTGTTTATGCCCTGGGCACGGCTCATGCGTTCGTTGTCTCCGGTGGCGCGGATTGCACTGCCGGCTTCTGTTCCGAAGAACCAGTAGAGGATGGCAATGAGGGCGCCTGAAAAGATTATGCCGGTTACAAGGCTTGAGACAGAGGTGGCATTGTCTTTGAGGATATCAGAAAGATGGAAGATTTTGTTTATTATGTTCATTACTGTGGTGCTTGTTCTTCCAAGAGGCTGGTTTGGACCGCCCATTATGTGGAGGTTTATGGAATAGAGGGCAAGCATCATGAGGATTCCGGAGAGGATGCCGGGGATGTGGAGTTTGGTGTGTAAAACTCCAGTGATGAGCCCCGCAAGCATTCCGGCAAGTACTGCTACTAAAAGTGAAAGCAGGGGGTCTACGCCATGAACGATTAAGACTGCACTTACACAGCCGCCTAAGGCAAAACTTCCGTCAACGGTCATGTCGGGGAAGTCCAGGATTTTAAATGTGATGTAAACGCCAAGAGCCATTATTCCCCAGAGTACTCCCTGAGAAACGGCTCCTAACATTGCTCCTGAAAAGGGAATTAAAAAATCTGAAACCGATAAAAACATGGCGCATTATAGCATTTTGCAAAGATGGTAACAACTGTTAAAATTGAAAAAAATGTGGACTTCTCGAGTTCGCTCGATGTGAGGAGAAAGCTAGCGCTTTCTCTACGAGTTTCCGCATGGCGTAAACTCGCAGTTTGCATTTTCAAAACATTTATAGACATCTCGACTGCGCTCGATGTGACAGCAGAAAAGGGTTAGTCTTTGTAAAGCAGGGCGATTTTATCCTTGTAGAGTTCGCGGATTTTGTAGCGCATGATTTCCTGTTTGGCGGAAAGTTCTACACCAACTTCAAAAGGCTTTGTGATTATGGCAAAGCGGTTGATTCTTTCAAAACTCTTAAAGCCGTTCTTGGGGTTGATGAGTTCGCTTATCTGACCTTCAATCAGTTTGTTGACTGGTGCACTGTAGACAAGTTCGTCATAGTCCCTGTAGGTAATGCCGTTCTGCTTTGCATAAGCTTCTATTTCTTCCTGGGTAGGAAGAATAAGGGCCGTAAGGTAGCGCTGGTCTTCGTTCTTTTCGTTTGTTCCCATTACTACTGCAGAAGTAATATATGTAGAAGTTACAAGTTTGTCTTCAATAGGTACAGGTTCAATGTTTTCGCCGCCCATGAGAACAATTGTGTCCTTCTTGCGGCCGCGGAGCTGAATTTCTCCGTCTACTGTAAGAACTGCAAGGTCACCTGAGTCATACCAGCCGTCTACTGTCATTACTTTTTCCGTAAGGTCTTCACGCTTGTAGTAGCCCTGCATTACACAGCCGCCCTTTACCTGAAGGTTTCCCTTTACACCGCGGGGCTGAATGATTCCGTCATCATCTACAATACGAACCTGAATGCCGCGGAGGGGAGTTCCCACAGTACGCATAATGGGGTCCACAATGGGGCGTACACTGATGATTGGAGAAGTTTCGGTCATGCCGTAACCTTCCACAACATTTATGCCCACTGCCCAGAAAAATTTGTCGATGTAAGCGGGATAAGCACCACCGCCTGCAATGCCTGCACGGAAGTTTTTACCTACAACACTCTTGAGTTTTCCAAAAACAAGGAGCTTTCCAAGAATGCGGGGAATGTAAAGAAGAAGCCAGGGTAAAACCAGAAGCGGCCACCAGAAGCCCAGATGGTCGTTTCCAAAGCGGGCAGTTTTGCGGCGGAGTTTTACGTCAATGTCGCACCAGAGAATGGAGTCAGCAACAAAAAACTTAAAGAGTGCAAGGGTAATGCCGCCGGTTTTGCGCATTTTACGCCAGATACCGTCATAAATGGCTTCCCATACGCGGGGTACGGCAGGAAGAAGATAGGGGTTGAGTTTCTGGAAGTCTGCAAGAAGAATGCTTCCGACTGGTTTGGAATAACAGATGGCAGCACCCTGAGAAAGAATAACGTATTCACAGGCTCTCTGGAAAACATGCCATACGGGAAGAACACAAAGGGCACGTTCACCGGGGTTAAGGTAAATTCTTTCGCAAACTTCGTCTAGCTGGGTGATAAAGTTTCCGTGGGTGAGCATTACTCCTTTTGGAGTACCTGTTGTTCCACTGGTAAATATAATGGAAGCAAGATCATCACTCTGACCTTTTTCAAGTTCATTTTCCACTACATCGGGGTGAGTTTTGCGCCATTCATGTCCGCTTTTCTGGAGGTCTGAAAAAAGATGTACGGTGATTCCTGCATCCGCACACTGGGTAACAAGGGTATCGTCGGCGGGGTCAAAGGTAATGACGGTTTTTACAAGAGGAATTTTGTCCCTGATGTTGAGGAGTTTTTTAATCTGAGTGGGGTTTTCTGTAATAACCACCTGACACTCTGCAAATGACAGGATGTAAGAAAGATCCTGTTCAGTGGCATCACAACCACGGGGACTGTCGATTGCACCTATGGAAAGA
>JAEEKM010000303.1 GCA_016282455.1 Treponema sp.
GCCTATAAAACTCAACTAAAAAAAAGGCGGCACGGATGCCGCCCTCATCTGTTTGACACAAAGAACACACGAGAATTTTCCCGAAGGGAAAATTCTCGCTGGAATGAAATTGCAGGAGGCTTTATTACTTAGCCCATTAAACTCAACTAAAAAAAAGGCGGCACGGACGCCGCCCTCATCTGTTTAACTAAAAAAAACCACGAGTTTTCTCGTAGAGAAAACTCGCTGGAATGAAATTGCAGGAGGCAATTTCATTCCACTTCATAACACTCAAACCCAGAATCCCGAAGTTTTAGTCCCATAGTGCCGTCTTTATTTTCATCCACCACCACGATATAGTAGGTAGTTCCGGAAGAACGGGTCTCCTTGTAAAAGTAGCCGTTAAAGCCTTTTGCCTTAAGTTTTTTTATAAGGTCATTGGCATACTCTTCATTTTTGAAAAGTCCCAGCTGCTGTCTTTTTGTTTTTTGAACAGAAGTTTTTTCAGCAGGCACATCGTTCTTTCCATCACTGCTTTTAACAGCAGATTTTTCTGTTTTTACAGCCTGTGCTTTAGCCGCATCAGTTGAAGGAGACGAATAATTTTCCGTAAGGGAATGTTCTGCCCTCGGAACAAAATACCAGAAGGGGGCGCTCATCACCTGAACATTCCCCTTTACAATCCCAGTCTCCGGGCTGTAGGGAAATTCTTTCTGCAGGGAATCCGCATACTGTTTTTCATCAGTAAGATACCAGAGGGTAAGAAGCAGGGCCGGTTTTACACTCTTCATGGAAGGCATGGTAATGTAGGCATTAAGCAGCGCCCTGGACTCAGCAGTTTCTTCTACGGAAGTTGCCTTACACAAATCGCTCCACACGCTATAAAGGTTTACATAGGCCCGTATACTTTCATTTTTTGTAGAACGCACGGCACTGTTAAGGTAAGAGTCAGCAGTTTCAAATTCACCTGCACAAAGGGCAGTCCGTACTGCATCAATCACAAGCTGTTCGGCAGAAACCTTTGGAAGTCCGGCTGCATCAGGGGCGGCAATACCTGCGGCAAGTGCATAATTCCGGCTTGCTTCATTGTAAAGTCCAAGCTGTTCCTGAAGGGAAGCCATCACATAAAGAAGTGAACGCCTGTCTCCCTGAGTGGAAGAAAAATCAATATTACTTCGTATAAAGGCAATGCTTTCCTGAACATTTTCTTCTTCCAGAGCCTTGTCATAAATTTGTTTTGCACTTTTCTTTTCCTGAGAAAAAACTGGAAAAAGAAAGAAGAGGCCTGAAAGAAAAATTATTTTTTTTGCAAATTGCCTCATGCTATTTTTCATTTAGGACTTTCACCGGAAATTAAATCAGAAGAATGTTCTGTTTCCAAAGTGGCAGGAACTGCATCTGCAGAAGACTGTTCGGGAGCAGAAGAGACAGAAGTCACGGCAGGAACAGAAGTGTTTTTTGACTCATTCTTTTTTGCCTTTTTCTCCGCTCTCTTTGCTTCTCTTTCTTCCTTAGTCATTCTTTTACCAAGAGTAAAAGGAAGGGTAATAAAAACTCCGGCAAGAAGAGAAATGAGGATTGTAAAGCAAACCGGAACATCCTGAAAAGTATGGAAAAGCCAGACATTGCATTTGTTATCCAGATTAAAGCCTGTAAAAACTGCAACCAGGGCAACAAGCAGCAATGTAAAAATAAGACGGAAGGGCATATTCCCTACTCCATCACTTTGTCACCGCGATCCATTGCGGCAAGACCAGATTTAAGAAGTTCAAGAATTCCGTAGGGTTCAAGAAGGCGGATAAGTGAAGAGATTTTGTCCTCACTTCCTGTTGCCTCAACAATAAGGCTGTTCTCTGCAACATCCACAATGTGGGCACGGAAAATATTACAGGTTTCAATAATAACTGCACGATTAGCACCTGCGGCCTTAACCTTAATAAGTGCCATTTCACGCTGGGTTGTAGCAGAAGGATCACAGTGCTGGATACTGATAACTTCTACCAGTTTGGAAAGCTGTTTTTCAATCTGCTCAAGAATGTATTCATCACCACGAACAACAATTGTCATGCGGCTGCGTTCAGGATTTGAAGTTTCACACACGGTAAGTGAATCAATATTGTAACCGCGGCGGCTGAAAAGACCAGAAACACGACTAAGCACACCTGCATGGTTTTCTACAAGAACAGAAAGAACATATTTTTCCATAAGTCATAATCTCCTTAAACTATGTGAATGTATGATAGCACAATTTTTTACCATAGACAAGATAAGTCTACCAGGCAAATCTAACCCGCATACACTCCAAGAAGACGAACATCCTCTGCACTCTCACGGATGGCAGATGTAATTTTTTCCACATAGGAGTAAACACCATCACTTACACCGCTTAAATCTGCATCTGCATAAAAACGATACTGCCAGGGCTGACCTTCAATGGGGCGGCTTTCAAGACGGGTAAGATTGCAGTTAAACTTCTGGAACTGACTTAGGATTGCAACAAGAGCACCGGGTTCATTCTTTGCTTTAAAAATAAAACTTGCCATATTAGGCTTTGTGTTCTTAGACTTAGAAAGAGCCTCTGCTTTTTCTTTAGATGCAATCACAACAAAACGGGTAAAGTTTCCCGGATCATCTTCAATATCTTCTGCAAGAACATCCAGTCCGTAAAGTTTTGCATTCACTTCACTTGCAATAGCGGCGTTGGATTTATCTTTTAGGTGAGACACATGTTCTGCAGCAGTTGCAGTAGAAGCGGAATCAATACAAGTCCAGTCAGAATGAGAATCAAGAAATTTCTTGCACTGACTCAAACCCTGAGGATGTGAAAAAACAGATTTAACATCAGAAAGAGAAGCTCCCTTTACTCCAAGCAGGGCGTGACGGATGTTAAGGGTAATGCTTCCGACAATCGTAACATCCTGAAAACGGCTGAAGTTGTCGTAGTTCTGATAGACGCTTCCGGCAAGAGAGTTTTCAATGGGAACCATACCGTAGTCTGCTTTTCCGTCAATAACGTTCTGGAAAATTTCACCAAAGGAATCAAGGGCATTGGCAGTAACATCCGCAGAATCAAAGTAACGGCTGATTGCCTGTTCTGCGTAGGCACCGCGTTTACCGCTGTAAGCACATACTATTTTCTGACGGGGACTGTCTTCCCGAATGTGAGCAAGGGCTTTTCCCAAAACAGGAGCAAGGGCTTCAATGTCATGCATGACTTTATCAAACTGAAGGGGAAGAATGCTTTCTGCTCCGCCAACAAGTGCTTTTTCCGGATCTTCATGAACTTCCATCATCACTCCGTCTGCACCGCTTGCAATAGAGGCTAAGACCATGGGAGGAATCTTGTCACGAATACCAACGGCAGGACTGGGGTCAACAATAATAGGAAGATGTGTCAGGGAACGCAAAACCGGAATGGAAGAAAGATCCAGCGTATTCCTGGTGGCATGTTCAAAAGTACGTATTCCCCTTTCACAGAGAATTACTTTTTCTGTTCCGCTTGCAAGAAGATACTCTGCACTCATAAGAAATTCTTCCAGGGTTGCAGTGTAGCCTCTTTTTAAAATAACAGGTTTTCCTGTAGCACCGACTTTCTTTAACAGATCAAAATCCTGCATTGTTCTGCTTCCAATCTGATAGCCGTCGGTGTAATCATTCATTAGGGGAATAAGTTCCGGAGAGGGAATTTCTGTTACGATGGGAAGACCATATTTATCGCCGGCTTCGCGAAGGTAGCGCAAACCTTCCATGCCAAGACCCTGAAAACTGTAGGGAGATGAACGGGGTTTAAATGTTCCACCTCGAAGCATTGTTGCACCGCTTGCAGAAAGTTTTGCAGCAAGACTCATTATCTGTTCACGGTTTTCTACTGCACCCGGGCCTGCAATGGAAACAAGACGCCTGCCTCCGACACGAATTATCTGACCGCGGCTGTTTGAAATTTCCACAACGGTGTCTTCCCGCTTAAACTCACGGCTTGCCATTTTATAGGGCTTACTGATAGGAATTACTTTGTGAACCCCGGGAAGAATTTCCACTTCCCGAATATCCATTGAAACTTTTCCAACTGCCGCAAGAACTGTATCTTCGTCACCAACGATTTCGTTTATCTTAAAATTCTTCTGCTGTAAAAAATCCTTGATTTTGTTTTTTTCAGAATCGGTTACATCTTTTTTTAATACGAGAACCATAAACACTCCTTAAAAAGAATGTAACATAAAAAAAGAGAAATCACAATAAATGCCTGTTAGGACAGAACTTTACTGGGGAAAGATAAGATTCTGATTGTTATCATTTCCACAATAAACAGCATGGTTAACTCCGCGGTATTCTGCTCCGCCAAACCAGATGCCGTTCTCACTTCCATCATCATGGTAGAACTTATACTCTGGCTTATCTCCCAAATCATTTATTACAATTTGTGCATAATAATAACCGTCAGTCGCGTTCCATTCCATTGGATTCTCAACGGGACTCCAACCGTTAAAATAACCTCTGATAGACACAGTCTGACTGCCATTATAGTTAACACCAAAATCAGCAGGAACAAAAATAAAAATATATTTTCCACTAGAAATATTATATTCTACAGGAACATAACCGGAAGGCTCATATTCTTCATCAGAAGAATCACCTGTATCATCAGTATCAACTCCTGTCACATTTTCTTTTACACACTTAACCCTTGCCTTAAAATAATTTGTTTCATCATCCCCAGAGAAAAGTTTGTACTGAGTGAAATAATCAGGATAACCCCAGTCAGCAAAGTAATCACCCCACTCAGAATAACTTTCAGAAACCCAGTTTATCTGATTTGAATAAATATAGGGCTCCACCATAGTCTTCCACTTTGTAAGAGTCTCAATGCTCTTCTCGTAAGAAAAATAACTATTGTCTTTTGTAAACTCAAGAAGATATTTTTTGTAAAGGTTCATAAACTCAGGCACAGAAAGCATTTTCTGAATAAGAGGGCGGGATCCGTCAGTAAGACTTCCCCATTCAAGAGGACTTCTCTTACCGGAATCAAAAATTAAATTGCAGCCGAGAATGTTATCATAATCATAGGGAATAAAATATGCCTTGCCGCTTTTACTTTCATCTCCCGGATCAAAGTAAAAATAATAGTTACTCTGATTCACCCAGTAGTCATCCCACATGCCGAGAAGAACATTCACTGCGTAAGTTTTAAGAAAGAGATCCACATCCATTTTTTCGTTGAACCAGTTTTTAACGCTGGCAGTATCAGAAACATCTAGCGTATCTAGTTCACTGACAAATTTTGAAAACTCTGTCTTTGCAGAAGCAAGGGATTTTTTATTTGTCTTTAAATCATAGGAATATGTTTTTTCATTAACATTCGCCGTAATCTTACCATTCCACGGCTCAGCTTTATTTGAAATTATTAAATTGGTGATTGATTTTTCCTCAACTCCTATTGAATCAAGGGGACTGGTAAGAGGTGCATTTCCCGTACACTTCCATAAATTGCCTTCGTCAGAAATAAAAGTTCCGCCATTGTTTTTTTCACGACGGGATTTTATAAACTGCTTGTTAACTTCTTCTACCATTGCATAAAGGCCGTAATTCACGCTTTCTGTAGTACCGTCACTGTCTTTAATATTGATAGTAAGTTTTGTGTAGGAGGCTCTGGGCGAAATCCATACTCCACTGTTTCTAAAAAAATTGTAGCCGTAAACTTCACGTGTGTGAGTGGGGTCACCTTTAAAGTGCTTGAGAATAAGGCCTTTCATGCAGTCAGCCATTTTA
>JAEEKM010000304.1 GCA_016282455.1 Treponema sp.
TATAAAATCTATTTTAAGCCAATCATATAAAAACATTGAAGTAATTATTGTGAATGACGGGTCCACAGATAAGAGCGAAGAGAAAATTCTTGAAATAGAAGATACTCGTATAAAGTATAAATATCAAAATAATTCAGGACCATCTTCTGCTAGAAATAATGGACTTAATATTGCTACAGGTGATTATATTACATTCGTCGATAGTGACGATTATCTTTTAGATAATACACTTGAAAGTCTTATGTCTACAGCTATTTCTACGGGGGCAGACATTATTTCTTTCAACATATTAAAAAAATTATCTGATACCCATTATATAGAAATAAAAGAACCATATTCAAAAGAATCAGATTGGAAGGATTTTTATACAAACTTTTTGTTACATAATGGACTCTGTTCCTTGTGTAATAAAATTTTTAAAAGAAAACTTTTTGAAAATATTCGACTTTATGAGGATATACATTTAGGAGAAGATTCAACTGCTCTTTTAAGAGTATTACCATTATCAAAAAAAATAGTACATGTTTCACATCCATTTTATGTCTACGATCTTACACATGAAGGAATAAGCAGAAATGCAAAAAAAAATGTTTATGAATATATGACAGCAGTTCGTCGCGTAGAAGAATACTACATTTCTAATAATATAATTCCACCTCTTCCAAATTGTCTATTACGCCTTAAGATCTGCTATTACACACTTTATTTTTGCTCTCTTCATAAAGCAAAAAAACTTGGATATTGGGATTATTTTAAATTAGCAGAAGATTTTTTCAATGATTTTCCTTTAATTATAAAAAACAAAAACTTTCATAAGATAGCGCTAAAATTTAAACTATTCTCGATAGTATATAATACAGTATATCTTTTATTGTATAAGCAAATCTTCTTTCTCCACCATGACAAAAAAAAATAATAATGCTATACTCCCCGCATGATTAAGCAGGAAATCAAAGACGCAGAACTTAAAGAAAAAATTTCAAAACTCCCCAAAGACGATATGGCTGTTTTTGTCATGGCAGACGGACGTATTCGTGGTGCACTTTTTCATGGTACCCGTTTTGTAAACCAGATGCGGGCCCAGCATAACACAGGCATTCTGGAAACCATGGTTTTGGGACAGGCAAGCCTTTGCGGTGCACTTCTTCTTCCAACAATGAAGGGAAAAGAACATCTTACCTGGAGGTATGAAGTTGCAGGTCCTGCCCAGGGATTTTCTGTTGACGTGGATTCAACCGGCTATGTAAGAAGCTGTCTTTTTACAGACCACATTCCTGTAGATAAACCTCTTGAAAACTGGAATCTTGCTCCTTTCCTTGGTGAAGGTACAATGACAATTTCCACTTTGCGCGAAAACGACAAGGAACCCCAGCAGAGTACCGTAAGCATTTCAAACAAAAACATTGCACAGGATCTTGCCTGGTACTTCCATCAGTCTGAGCAAGTGAACACTGCCTTTAACACCGGCATTCAGATGGACGAGAAGGGTCGTGTAATCGGAGCAGGCGGAATGTTCCTGCAGGTGCTCCCGGAAACAGGCGGCACAAAAAAACTCGGCTCCCAGATAAACACCAGTGCAAACAAAAAAAATGACGACGAACTTTTAGAAAAAGTAGAACTTGCTTTTAGAACTGCTCCATCTCTCGGCCAATGGTTCAGCGAAGGCGGCTCCATCGAAGATATTGTCTACGGTCTCTTCCGCGAGTTCAAACCCAGCATTGCCCTGCACCGTGACGTACGCTACGACTGCCCCTGCAACAAGGACTACTACCTGAACTACCTGCGTCATCTTCCCAAATCAGAACTTGACGAAATAAAAAAGACCTGCCCCGACCCCCTGGAAATCGTCTGCCAGAACTGCGGTTCTGTTTACAGAATTCCACTTGGGGAGATTTAGACAGGTCTAAACCAGTTTTATTTTTCTATATTTCTCATTCCGGATGCAAGGTCTATCTTTCTTGTATACCCGTCATCCTCGTAAAGTGAATAACTTTTTCCGTCACCTACAAGAATAAGATTTTCTGTAGAAATATCTTTTGTGGAAAGGGGCATTTTTCTTCCATTCTCCGCCATTGCAAGAGGCACTGCTTTTCCCTTTCTGACAAAGAAGACAACACTTTCTTCCGGAACTTCTATGTAAAGGTCGCCTTTTTTTACAGGAGTGCAGGTTGCCTTTGAGTTTTCCCAGCGAACCATTGTCATGTCTTCGGGCAGGTAAACCATTCTTCCCCTTGCGTTCTGGGTGTAGACAGGTGCAATCATGATTCCTTCACCCACCAGCAGCTGGTCTTCTATGCAAAGAACACGACTGTCGTCTGCAAAATCAAAAGTCAGAGGACGCATGAACATTTTTGAATCTACCGCACACTTTACAAACTCGCTGTAAATGTATGGAAGCAAAGCATAACGTAAATCAAGTATGCTCTTAAAGTCTTCAGGATTTTTGAAGGAATAGCATTCCTGTTCCCTTGTGTTCCATGCAGCATGATTTCGCATGAGAGGAGTAAACACTCCCAGTGCCAGCCATCTCATTACAAGATCGCGGGTGGAAGAGTCACCAAAACCGCCGATGTCTGCACCATTGTAAAGGAAACCGCACATGTTAAGTCCTGGCATCATTTTTATTTCCAGGAGCAGGTGTGCCCAGGTAGAAGCATTATCTCCCTGCCAGATGCCTCCGTACCTGTGGGCACCAATGCAGCTTGCCCTTGAGTAGATGAGCATTCTTTTTTCAGGACTGATTTTTTTAAGTCCCTCACCTGCGGCACGTGTCATCCAGGCACCATAAATGTTGTGAATTTTATTGTGGCAGATTTTTTCTTCTGAACCGCTTCCTTTGTCCGGATTATGGGGCAGTTTGTGGAAGAAGCGGGCATAATCATCTTCCCTGTTAAAAGTGCTTCCGGCAAGAGAAGTAAAGTCAAAGAAGTTGTCGATGTCCAGATTTTTTCCTTCGTAACTTTTTATTTTATTAAAAGTTTCTGCAAGGCTTTCGTCTGAATAGAACATGGCAGGTTCATTCATGTCGTTCCAGAAGCCTTCTACTCCCTGGTCTGTGAGTACCCGGTATTTTTCTCCAAACCAGGCACGGGCGTCATCATTAAAGAAATCTGTAAAGTGACTTCTTCCGGGCCAGACACCTGCGGCAAATTCTTTTCCGTCTGCTTTTGTTACAAAGAATTTATTTTTCATTCCTTCTTCGTAAACTGAATATCCTTCCTTTACTTTTACACCGGCATCGATTATGGGAACAAGGTGAATGCCTTCTTTTGCCATGTCTGAATTAAGTTTTGCAAAGTCGGGGAATTTCTTTTTATCTACGGTAAAGTCTTCGTATTCTTCCATGTAGTCAATGTCAAGGCAGACTGAATCTAGCGGCAGATTAAGGTCACGGTATTTTTTTACAACTTCGCGCACATCCTTTTCATTGCGGTAGCCCCATCTGCTCTGCTGGTAGCCGAATGCCCAGAAGGGAGGAATGTAACTCTGGCCGATAAGTTTTCTAAACTGACCTGTTACATCACTTAGTTTTTCTGCAGAAGTTACTGCATTTTTTTCCGGGGTGAGAATGTAAACTTCCAGGCCTGTGTCTTCTGTAGTAACTGTGAGCTGGTCGTAGTCTGTCCATCCAATGTCAAAAGTGATGCGGCTCGGGGTGTCAAAGAAAATTCCAAAAATGTCCTTTGCAAAAACAAGAAGAAAATTGTGGGCACCGTACATGCTGGGAGTGTTGTCATGCTGATTGGGAACATCTGAACACCAGCTTACATATTTAAAACCACGCTTATTCATGCCGCGGACACTTTCGCCCAGTCCATAAATAATGTCGTTTTTTTCCAGAGAAAGATTCCACTTAAAGGGAAATGCTGATTCAACTTTTCCAAATGAAAGGGTCTGACTTTTTTCTTCAGAAATGTCCTCAACCACCGCACCAGTATAAACCGGCTGACCGAATACAAATTTCTTCACCATATATCAAATTATACCCCCTAAAAATCAATCTGAACAGTGGCATTTTTCCGAATATTTGTAAAAATTGTATGATTTTTTTATTCACAAATCAGAAACTGACACTTCACTCCCGCTGCATCTGTCATGGGTGCCACTTTGTAGCCGCAGTAAAACAATAATGCAGTCACAAAATTGTGGGGCATTTTATATTTATTCAATTATGATGGTTAGTCAAATTGTACGCTGCAATGGAGTCGGGGTTCCACTACGAAAAAAATTCTGCACAAACGTAGCGCAGCGAAGTGCGGAAGCCTTTTTTCGTAGTGGGTTCCCGACGGGAATGGAAGCGTACATTTTTATCTGAATCTTGAAATTATAAAAATCCACATACCTTGTTTACAACAAAGACATTCGCTATAATCTGCCCATCATGTTTAAACCAGAGCTTTTTAATTCACTCAAAACCTACAGCACAAAAACTTTTGTCAGCGACCTGATTGCAGGTATCATTGTGGGCATTGTTGCCCTTCCCCTTGCCATTGCCTTTGCCATTGCCTCAGGCGTGAATCCTGCGGCAGGACTTTTTACTGCCATTATTGCAGGCTTTTGCATTTCCTTTTTTGGCGGAAGCCGTGTTCAGATTGGCGGACCGACAGGTGCTTTTGCAGTAATCGTTTACGGAGTAGTTGCCCAGTACGGAATGGGTGGTCTTGCCACTGCAACAGTCATGGCAGGCATTCTCCTCATTCTTCTTGGTGCATTTAAAATGGGAGGACTTGTAAAGTTTATTCCATATACAATCGTCACAGGTTTTACTGCAGGCATTGCAGTTACCATTGCGGCAGGTCAGTTAGGAGATTTCTTTGGACTTCGCCCTGACTTTTCTACTCCAATGACCATTCTCGGAGAAGAATACAGCAAGATGCCTGGAGATTTTCTTCCAAAAATTATTGTTTACATCCGTTCTGCCACAACAATAAATATTTATTCAACAGTCATGGCAGCGGTTTGTCTTGCATTTATCTTTATCTGGTCAAAGTTCATCAAAAAAATACCAGGAAGTTTTGTGGTGATTGTTCTTGCCACAGTTGTAAGCCTCATCCTTGAAAAAACCGCAGGCCTTCACACAGACACCATAGGAA
>JAEEKM010000305.1 GCA_016282455.1 Treponema sp.
ACAAGGCAGGCGCCGCACAATGCAGCACCGTCTGTTCAAAGGTCATACCCACTCCCAAAAGAAAGGAAAGGTGTGACGATTTTCATTGTGGCTGTGTAAGGAGAATACCTGTCACACCTTTCCATTTTTACTGATTTAGGTAAGTTAGACATAACTAACTTATATAGTTAGCATATACTAACTAAAAATAAATGTCAATAGTTTTTTTTTAGTTTTTTTGCTAGAATATAGGCATGACTATCGAGGAAAAAAATCAGTATCAGGCACAAATCTTTTCATCCCGTCTGGTAAAAAATTATAATCGCTTAAAAAAATGGGCCCGCAAAAACCGCATTTACTGTTACCGCCTTTATGACAGGGACATTCCAGAAGTGCCTCTTGCAGTGGAATTATACACTCTCCTTCCTGAAGAAATACAAAACAAAATGGATCTTGCCCAGTACACAAGAGAAGCAAACGGCGAAAACGAAAGCAGGTATATTCTTCTTACCCTTTACGAACGCCCCTACGAAAAAGAGGAAAATGAAGAAAAAATCTGGCTTGAACTTATGGCAAAAAAAGCCGCAGAAGTTATCGGCATTCCACAAAATCAGGTCATCTTTAAAACCCGAAAAAAACTCGAAGGAAATACAGACGGTAAAAGTGGCCGCAAAGAACAGTACGAAAAAAACGAAAGCGAAAAGCAGATTACAGGACTTACCGGAGAACAGGGGCAGCTTTTTAAAGTGAACCTCACAGACTATCTGGACACAGGACTCTTTCTTGACCACAGAAACCTCAGGGCAGAAATCAGGGAAAAAGCAAAGGGTAAAAGTCTCTTAAATCTTTTTTGCTACACTGGAAGTTTTTCTGTCTACGGGGCCGAAGGAAAAGCAAAACTTGTAGAAAGTGTAGATTTAAGCAACACCTATCTTTCATGGGCAAAAGAAAACATGGAACTTAACGGCTTTTCTGACGAAGAAAAATATCACTTTATCCGAAGTGACGTAATGGAATTTCTTGAAAGGCCTCTTCCGCAAACTTACGACATAATTATCCTGGACCCGCCGACTTTTTCTAATTCAAAGAAAACAGAAAACACACTGGACATAAACAGGGACTGGCCCCTGCTGGTAAAAAAATGTCTTAATCACCTGTCAGAAAATGGAGCCCTCTATTTCAGCACAAACAGCCGCCGGCTTAAGTTTGATCCTGAACTGCTGCCTAAAACAAAAAACGGAAGTCCCCTCTATACAGTACAGGACATTACTGCCCGCACCATAGGAGAAGACTTCCGTAACCAGAAGATTCACCGCGTCTGGAAAATTTTTCCAGAAGAAACATACTAGGGTTTAGTAACGCTTAGTAACGGAAAGCTGAACCTCCAATAAACTCACGAATTATTGAATGCGACGGCACTGATGTAGCAGGAATTGTGGAGAAACAGTCCAGGAATTTTAAGAGACGGTTTGCTTCTGCGTATTCTCTTTGCATAGGTGTAACACAGCGAAGCAGGGGGTCTGCATAAACTTTCAGAACGGGAAGTTCATAGTCAAGGGCTGTATTCAGCATTGCATCTGCATTATTCTGGAAGGGGAAGATGTGAAGTCTCTCGCCCTTACGGACATTCTCCCACATGGCAATTGTATCAGCGGCACTTTTACCACGGAACTGGGCATCACGGACAATGCGGCGGATAAGACGATTGTCACTTGTGGCAATGCGGTTGTGGTCATCAAGATTAAGCTGGGTAAGGGCTGAAAGATAAATCTTAAACTTCTTTTCAGACGGAACAAGGGGTGTAAGTTTTTCGTTCAGACCATGAATACCTTCCATGATAAGAATATCGTTTTCTCCCAGGGTCATTGTATCGCCCTTAAAGTAACGCTTTCCTTCGTGGAAATCATAACTTGGAACCTGAATTGTTTTTCCGTCAAAAAGGTCAAGCAGGTTTTCATTTATGAGTTTTACATCAAGTGCCTCAAGACATTCATAGTCGTAGTTGCCGTTTTCATCTTTTGGAGTCTGCTCACGGCCGACATAGTAGTTATCAAGACCGATTACCTTGGGTTTGTAACCGATTGCCTGAAGCTGCAGTGCAAGTTTTTTACTGGTGGTTGTTTTACCAGAGGAAGAAGGACCTGCAATGAGCACTACGCGCACAGTTTTTTTCTCATGAATCTGGTCTGCAATGTCTGCCATGCATTTAACCTGAAGGGTTTCTGCAATATCAATAAACTCATTTACATTGCGGTCATGAACAAGCTGATTAAGGGATGCGGCAGATGTAACTTCCAGGCGCCTGCCCCACTCTTTGTAACGCCTGTAAATTTCAAAAAGCTTGGGCTGATCTTCAAAATCCATCAGCTGACCGGGATTGTAATGGGTCGGGAAACGAAGCAAAAATCCCTCGTGGTAAGGGAGAACGTCAAAAATATCAAGTACGGCAGTTGAACAGACAAGGGGTCCAAAATACAGGTCTGAAAAGTTTTCAAGGGTGTTTACCTGAATTCTGGAAGGACAGCGGTAG
>JAEEKM010000306.1 GCA_016282455.1 Treponema sp.
ATCTTTTACTTTTATCTTGAATGACAATGAGTCTGGTCCTAAAAGCGGAAAAATTTTTGTTGGTGGCAAAGAGTATCCACTAAAAAAAGTTACAGGTGAGAATGGCAGTTTTACTTTTGAGAGGACGATTCTTGCTTACCTGCTTTATGAAAATCTTTCAGGCAGCAGTAATAGTATTTTTTCATATTCTTATGAAGCTTCCGATAACTCTAATAATGAAATTAAGGGGCAGAATTATTCCTTTTACTGGCGCAAAGGGAATAGCCCTGAAATGATTTATAACGCATCTATTAATCCCGACAAATACGATATATATTTTTCCCAAAAAGAAAGTGGTGTAAATGAACTTTATGTTTTGGTTGGAAGTAAATGGGAAAAAATTGCCCATAACGTTTATACAAATAAACAGGGACAAACACATTTTGATGTTTATGAAGGACAGGCTTCCTTCTTACACTCTGAGAATATTTTTAAACTCTGCACTTTTACTTCCTCTTCACCTTCCTCGTCTGGATTTAACAATCCTCCGAGTTATAAAATCCTTACTTCAACGCCAATCGATACTTCGTATAATCTTCTTTTCCCGAACGGAAACTCAAAAACCTCAGTTGCAGTTTCTTCTTCAAAACCTGTTCTTATGCAGACACTGGCAACACCTGTGGCCTATGATGTGTGTAAAAACTGGACTGCAGAAGAGTGGACTCAGTTTGCAAGAGAAATAAATGTTAAAAAAATTGATTTTTCTGCAGAAGATCATTCCCCGAAGTGTTATGATATTACGGACTGGTGGCCACAGATAGAAGACGGCTGGTGTTATGTAATGATGGTTCACTTTGCAGGCCGTGAGAAAAAGCCCTTAATGACAGACATAATGGTAAAGGGGAATTGACCGTCTTTAATAACTCCAGCATTTTAACTTTACACAAAGCCCGTTTTCCTCTATAATCTTTCCATTATGTTTGACAAAGTGTTGACTTTTTTCTTCGGGTCTCAGAATGACCGCGATGTGAAGGCATTACAGCCTATATTGGCTCAGGTAGAAGCAAAGGAAGAGTGGGCAAAATCTTTTAAAGATGAAGAGTTTCCTGCCCAGTCACAGCTTTTAAAAGACCGTCTTGCAAATGGTGAGACTCTGGATGACATTCTTCCGGAAGCCTTTGCACTTGCCCGTGAAGCCGCCTACCGTGTGCTTGGTGAAAGAGCCTATCCCTGTCAGCTCATGGGTTCTCTTGTTCTTCATTCAGGCCGCATTACAGAAATGAAAACCGGTGAAGGTAAGACACTTATGTGTGTTGCCGCCGCCTACTTAAACTCTTTGAGCGGAAAAGGCGTTCACATTGTTACGGTGAACGATTACCTTGCAGAACGCGACAGCCAGTGGATGGGTCGTGTATACAAGTTCCTCGGTCAGACAGTCGGCTGTATTCTTTCCAACATGGACAACGATGCCCGCCGTGCCGCCTATGCCTGCGACCTCACTTACGGAACAAACAACGAGTTTGGTTTTGACTACCTTCGTGACAACATGCAGATTGATGCAAGCCGCAAGGTTCAGCGTGGCTTTAACTTCTGTATCGTTGACGAAATTGACTCCATTTTGATTGATGAAGCCCGTACTCCTCTTATTATTTCTGGTCAGGGAGAAGATGACACTTACAAGTATCATGAAGTTGACAAGTACGTTAATCTCTTTACCGAAGTAGAAAAAGATCCCAAAACAAACGACTATCCTGACGAAGTGGAAATGACTCCCGAAGAAAGGGCCGCACTTCAGGGTGACTATAAGGTTGATGAAAAGTCTAAGCGCATATCCTTTACAGACAAGGGTATGAACAAAATCAACGACATCTTGAAGCAGCACAATCTTATTGCCGCAGGAACAACAGTTTTTGACGAGCAGAACTTTGAGTTCGTTCACTACTTTACCCAGGCAATCCGTGCACATGTTCTTTACCACATTGACGTGGACTACATGGTAAAGGATTCTCAGGTTCAGATTATTGATGAGTTTACAGGACGTGTTCTTGAAGGACGCCGCTATGGGGATGGTCTCCATCAGGCGATCGAAGCAAAGGAACATCTGCGCATTGCACAGAGAAACCGCACTCTGGCAACAATCACTTTCCAGAACTACTTCCGCATGTATACAAAACTTTCCGGCATGACCGGTACTGCCGCTACGGAAGCAGTTGAGTTTAACAAGATTTACAAACTCGACGTTGTTGCAATCCCAACAAACAAACCCGTTGCCCGTAAAGATGAAGACGATGAAGTTTATCTTAACGAAAGCGACAAGTGGAATGCCATTGCAAAAGAAATTGCAGAAGCACATGCAAAAGGACAGCCTGTTCTTGTTGGTACAGTTTCTGTTGAAAAGTCTGAGCATCTTTCAGCCCTTCTTACCAGAAAGGGAATTAAGCACGAAGTTTTGAATGCAAAGAATCATGCCCGCGAAGCTATGATTATTGCAGAAGCTGGTGCCAAAGGTTCCGTTACTGTTGCAACAAATATGGCAGGACGCGGTACAGACATTAAACTCGGCGGTTCACCGGAAATGCGTGCCCGTAAGCGTGCGGGAACAAATGCTACCCAGGAACAGTATGATGCCGCCCTTGCAATAGAAAAAGAGCAGTGGAAAAAAGATTACGAAGAAGTGAAGGCTCTCGGTGGTCTTTATGTTATCGGTTCAGAGCGCCATGAGTCCCGCCGTATTGACAATCAGCTGCGTGGTCGTTCAGGACGTCAGGGTGACCCTGGACGCAGTAAGTTCTACATCAGTATGGATGATGACCTTATGCGTCTCTTCGGTGGCGAGAGAATGAAGCGCATTATGGCAAGCGTTGGTATGACTGACGGAGAGCCAATCAATCACCCCTGGCTTAACAAGAGCATTGAACGTGCACAGAAAAAAGTTGAGGAAAGAAACTTCGAGATTCGTAAAAATCTTCTTGACTATGATGACGTACTCAATCAGCAGAGAAAGTTTATCTATGAACAGAGGGATGAAATTCTTCTTGATGA
>JAEEKM010000307.1 GCA_016282455.1 Treponema sp.
AAACAACTACCATTGCAAAGATGGCGGCCCTTGTTGCAATTCAGGGTAAGGAAAGCGTAAAGAACGGACGTCCTGCTCCAAAGATGCGCCTTATCACAACAGACATTATGCGTGTAGGTGCTACCGAACAGCTTACCAACTGGGCTAACACAATCGGTGTTGAAATAGACAAGGCAGAAACTTTAGAAGACTTAAGCGGCCTTATAAAAAGCTACGGTTCTTCCTTTGACTACATTTTCATTGACACAGCCGGCTATTCACCAACAGATATTGAAAGCATTGCCCACATGCACAAGACCCTTTCTGTCCGCGGTATGAATGCAAGCGTTTACTTAACCGTAACTGCAAGTACCAAGGCAAAGGACCTGGAAAGAATAATCAGGAACTACGAGTCCTTTAACTGTAAGAGCACAATCATTACAAAGATTGACGAAAGCACTTCCTATGGAAATGTACTCTCTGTTCTTTCAGAAAAAGGAAAAAGCATTTCCTGGATTACAACAGGCCAGCAGGTGTTAAAGACAATTGAAAAAGCAAGCGTACCCCGTTTTTTAATGGGGCTTGACGGATTTAAAGTTGACGGTGCTCACATAGAGCAGAAGTTTTCAAATACAAATAAGTAGAGGAGTAGATAGATGGAAGAACAGGCAAAAGAACTGAGAGATCTCTTTCAGTCAGGTTCAGGCGGTGAACACAAAACAAGAATCATCGCAATTACAAGCGGTAAGGGTGGTGTTGGAAAAACAAATCTTGCCGTGAACATGGCAATCGCTTACGGTCAGCTGGGAAAGAAAGTTATCCTGATTGACGGTGACCTTGGCATGGCAAACGTGAACGTACTTCTGGACATTGTTCCCCAGTACAACCTTATGAACGTAATCAATCATCAGAAAAAGATGAGCGAGATTATTCTGGACACAGAGTTTGGAATAAGATTCATTGCAGGAGCATCCGGTTTTTCTAAAATTGCAAACCTTTCTGAAGAAGAACTGGACTATTTTGCAAGTGAGTTTGCATCTCTTTCTAATGCAGACATAATCATCATAGACACCGGTGCAGGCATTGCAAAAAATGTGCTTCAGTTTGTTGCCGCCGCAGATGAAGTGTATGTGGTAACAACTCCTGAGCCTACTGCAATTACAGACGCATACGGAATCATCAAGACCATTACTACTGAACTTGTTAACCGTGAAGTGAACCTTAAGCTTCTTGTAAACAGAGTTCATTCAGCAGATGAAGGAAAAAGAATCAGCGACAGAATCATTACAATCGTCGGTCAGTTCCTTAACTATAAGGTAGATTACATCGGTTTCGTTTATGATGACCCGGTAGTTCAGGCTTCCGTTATCAGACAGAAACCCTTTATTGTGGTTAACCCCACTTCCAAACCTGCAACCTGCTTAAAGCACATTGTGGGCCGTATTGAAAAGACAGATATTGCTTCTGATGCGGGAGTTTCCAACTTCCTTAAGAAATTCCTGGGAGGAAAAAAATCTTAAGTGAAACGCCCTTGTGAACTTGACCTGATTGCTACTTTGCCGTATTCTATATACTGGTGGGGGGAAGTGAATGAAGCCTAAGAATATAATAATTCCATCTATCGCAGGCTTTGTGCTTTCTTTCCTCATCAGCATTATTGCAACGCATCGCTTCGGAGTTTCTTTTGTCCGCGGCTTGATTTTTGCGGCAGTGTTTGCGGCTATTGCAATAGGCATCATGTTTCTTTCAAATGCAATGCTGGACACAGGGGATGCACCTCTTATGGATTCATCTTCTGTTAACCCGGGTGCCAGGGTTCAGCGGGGCGGTGGTGCAGTGGACATTACCATCAGTGATGAAAACCTCACTGAGGACAGTTCCGGACCACAGTTTAATGTAAGTGCAAACAAAATGCCTCTGGGAGGAGCTTCTGCTTCTTCCATTAGTGGTGGAACCGGCGGAGTGCTTCATTCACAGTCTGCTCAGACAGAAAGAACTCCTGTAACTTCACAGGCTTCTTCTCCTGCAGCAGTGAGTGCCGCAGATGAGGTAACTGATGATGAAACAGAAAAAGTTTCATCTGCATCTTCTGCTTCCGAAGGGGCAGCAAAGACTGAGTCTTCCTTTAAGCCAATTTCTCTTGGCACAGGGGGCGCTGGTACCGGAGGAAAAAGTGACAGGCCGCTTTCTGCAAAAGAACAGGTACTTGCAGAACGTAAGGCAAAACAGGAAGCAGAAATGAGGGAGATAGATGCTCTCCCTGATTTAGACGGTATTTCTTCTGGCTCCGGTGACGGGGACAGTGAAATTATAGAGGACAGTGATTTTGCATCATCCGTATCTGATGTGGATGTCGGTGATGTAGGGCGCACTTCGTTTTCTGACGGAGACAAAGCCCTGAGCCACAATGCCGAAACCATGGCAAAGGCAATACAGACACTGCTCAAAAAAGAAAGTTGAAATTTACATAAAGGGTGTGGAGAATGGGAACTTCGCTTTTGGACGAAAAGGAAGAAGAAAAACTATGGCGCGAGTTTAAAAAAACTAAGTCGCTTGCAATCCGTGATACTCTTGTCCGCCAGTACATGCCTCTGGTAAAGTACGTGGCCGGTAAAGTTTCAACCGGTATGCCTGACAGCGTTGAGTTTGACGACCTTGTGAGTTTTGGTCAGTTTGGCCTTCTTGATGCAATCGATAAGTTTGACCTGGATAAAAACGTTAAGTTCAAAACATACGCCGTTACACGTATTCGCGGTGCTATTTTTGATGAACTCCGTGAACTGGACTGGGTACCCCGCAGTGTAAGACAGAAGTCCCGTGAAATAGAAGATACTATTGTGGATCTGGAAGCCCGCCTTGGACGCACTGCCAGTGATGCAGAAATTGCAGAAGCAATGGGAATGACGGAGAGTGAATATCAGACAACCGTTATGAAAGTGAGCGGAACAAGTGTTCTCTCCCTGAACGACGTCTGGTACTCAGGTGATGACTCAGACCACATGTCTATCGGAGACAGCATTGAGGCACCTAATTCCTTAAACCCCGACGTAATTGTAGAGCGCGAAGAAGTGCGCAAGATTATTATAGAAGCCATCAATGAACTTCCTCAGAACGAAAAGATGGTTATTGTGCTTTACTACCATGAAGATCTTACTTTCCGTGAAATCGGACAGGTGCTTAATGTAAGTGAGAGCCGCATCAGTCAGCTTCATTCAAAAGCAAACCTTCGCCTGCGTGCAAAACTAACAAGCCTGAGAAAGGGCATTTTCTAATTTCTTCTAGCAGGTGGTGCCAGTGATTACCTTGGAAAAAATTCGCGGAGACATGGAAAAGCAGCTCGATACAGACCGCAGTATTACAACTGTGGAAGTACAGGGTGATTCTCTTGAAGAATGTCTTGCAGATGCTGCGGTTCAGCTGGATACAAAAGTTGCACACCTTGAATATGAAGTAGAAGAAAAAGGTTTTTCCGGTGTAATGGGTCTTGCCAAAAAGCCCTGGAAAGTTCGCGTTTATGAAAATCCGGAAATCACTCAGGAAAAAATCAAAATGCAGCAGGCTACAATGGGAACTGCCGGTGCCGAAGGCGAAGAAGAAGCCGCTGTTGTGGATCAGGACGGAATCTACTACATTCACCGTTTCTCAAGTCACATCTGCATAAAGGTTATGCTCCCCGTTGGAACAGGACATCCTGTTAATCCTGATGATGCAATTTCTGAATGTAAGAGACCTGACACCCTTGTCCTTGACGAAAACCAGATACGGGAACTTTGTGAAACAGGAACAGACAATCAGTATGTGGAAGTAGGTGAGTATGCCCATGACTCTGTGGGTGATGCCCTTATTGTGGCTGATGTTCCTGATGACGAGATGGTTGCAACAATCACCGTTACTCCGCCGACAGGCAGTGGTGCAGAAATTTCCCGCGACCAGATTCTCCGTGTGCTTGCTACCCAGAGGGTTAACGTTGGTATTTCCGAAGAAAGAATTCAGGACTTCCTTGATCATCCAATTTACAATCAGCCTGTAGTTATTGCAGAAGCCGTTAAACCCAAGGACGGTCGTGATGCCTATATTGACTACAAGTTTGACACCAACACTTCAAAAATGCGCCTTAAGGAATCCAGTTCCGGTCAGGTGGACTTTAAGGAACTTAACCTTATTCAGAACGTTATGGCAGGAGAACCACTTGCAGTTAAAATGCTTCCTGAGCGCGGTTCCGGCGGTAAGACTGTAAAGGGACGCTACCTTGAGGCAAAGAACGGAAAAGACATAAACATCCTGCTTGGACAGAACGTAAAGTTTGACAGCGACGGAAGAACAATTGTTGCCGAAAAGAGCGGTCAGGTCATGCTGGTGGGAAATAAAATTACAGTAGAAGAAATCTACGAAGTTCCCGGCGTGAACATTAAGACTGGTAACGTGGATTTCTGGGGTACGGTTATCTGCCGTGGCAGCGTGGAAGACGGTTACAACATCAAGGCAACAGGCAACGTGGAGATTTACGGTTCTGTGGGTAACTGCCAGATTGAAGCCGGCGGTGATATTGTTATTGCACAGGGCGTTATGGGCCGTGACGAAGGAAAAATTACAACACCCAAGTCTGTGTGGGCCCGCTTTATTCAGAACGAAACAGTTAGTGCAGGTGAGTATGTGATTGTAAATGACAACATCATGAACAGTCAGATTACTGCACAGAAGAAAATTCTTCTTAAGGGAAAACGTGCCCAGATTACAGGCGGACACCTTTTTGCAACAGAGGAAATTTCTGCAAAGAACATTGGTTCTCCGGGTGGCGGAACAGAAACTGTGCTTGAGGTGGGAATTGACCCTGCCGCAAAGCAGCGTCTGCTTGAACTTCAGCAGATGCAGGCAGATCTGGTTAAGGAACTTGAAGAAGTTGACATGGACCTTACCACTCTTGAGAACAATAAAAAAATCCGCCGTTCTCTTCCCAAAGAAAAAGAAGAGCAGCTTGCAAAACTTTACGAACGCAAGAGCGACTTGGTTGATTCTAACGAAGACATGACGGAAGAAATTACAAAGATTCAGGCACATCTTGGTGAACTTAAAATAGTTGGACGCGTAAATGCTTCTGGTACTGTTTATGCAGGAACGAAGATTTTTGTCCGTGATGAAAAGGATGAGGTAAAGTCGGACTGCAAGGCTGTGTGCTTCTACTATGAAAACGGATTTGTCCGCCGCGGAAAGTTCGACCCTGCTCAGGTTACACAGGATATAGAGGGACCGGATGGCTATTCAACCAATTGATCTTTCCACCATGTACTCACAGATGGATAATGTTTCCAAAATCGTTGCTTCTCAGGGGCAGCATGCCCAGATTGTTTCCAATGTGAATCACGAAAAACAGGCAATGCAGGATTTGCAGAAATCTCAGGCCGTTCAGCAGACTGCAAAAGAACAGAAGGAAGCAGGAACTATCCGTAACGAAGGGCAGAGCGGTTCTGGTGGTGCTTTTGCTTCCGGAGAAAAAAAACACAAAAAAGAAAATCACGATGAATCAGAAGATGGAGAAGAAACTCCACGCATGGTTCAGATAACTGACCCCGCAGTGGGACAGCACATAGACATTACGGGGTAATCATGCCTGTTGTTATTCTTGCTTCCATACTAATTGCTCTAAACCTCATTCTCTGGATTGTATTTGCCGCACGCTTTAAAAAAATCTTTACTACGGAAGACATTATAAACGAAACCCGTAATGAACTTAACGACATGCTGAAAAAAATAAATCAGAATGCAGACAATAATATTGAACTGATTGAAGACAGAATCAGCAAACTAAAACAGGTGTCCGCAAAGGCAGACAGAAGTCTTGCAATTTTACGGAAAGAACTGGATAAAATAGAAAGGTCAGAAAAGTTTCAGGAAAAACTTAATTCCCTTAATTTTTCACAGGCAGGTCAGACACAGCAGAATGTTCAGTTCCCGTCGTCAGTTCAGCCACAGCAGTCAGGTTCGCTTTCACAAACAGGTCAGTTACCGCAGAATCAGGCCAAGGTTTACGTACAAAATCAGGGGCAGTATTATTCTAATGTTTACGCACAGGCTTCTTCAAATGTTTCTGAAAGTGCAGGACAAAAATCAAACCTCCGCCCTAAAAAACAGACTAAGCAGAGTTTTGAAGAACTTCAGGGAAAACTTTTTGGTAATGAAAAAGAAGACGAAACCCTCCGTGCCGCAGACCGTGCCCTCTTTGCCGCTGCAATGTCTCAGATGGAAATGCCTCCCGCAGAACCTCCTGTTCCATCTGCTCCCGCTGCTCCACAGGCAGACGGTTTTAAACGCATACCCATTGTTGTTCCCGAAGTTTACATGGCAGACACTCCCATTCCTCCAAAAAAAGATTTTGCCACTCAGGTAAGGGAACTTCATGCTCTGGGAGAAAGCGACGAAACCATAGCGATAAAACTCCAAAGAAGTGTACAAGAAGTGAAATTTGCGCTTGAATTTTAGGAAAAACGTTGTATACTTATATGTATGGCAGAATTAAAATGCAAAAAAGCAAAGTTTGGTTTACTTGGAGACGGCACTAAAGTCCATCTTTTTACGATTTCTAACGGAAAAATGAGTTTTTCCTGCACTGATTACGGATGCACCCTTACCAGCATCATCGTTCCAGCCCGCGGCGGGAAAAAAATAGATGTCCTTCTGGGATGTTCTTCTCTTGACGGTTACATTAACAGTCAGTCCTGTTTTGGAACAATTGTGGGTCGCTTTGCAAACAGAATCAGCGGCGCAACCTTCATGCTTGACGGCATAAGATACAATCTTGAAAAGAACGAGCGCGAGAACACCCTTCACGGTGGATTTGACCGCTATGAAAAGAAAGTGTGGAAAGGTAAAAAAATCCGCACTGAAAACGGACTTGGAGTTCAGTTTACCCGCTACAGTTATGACGGTGAACAGGGCATGCCGGGTAACGTAAAAATCAAGGTCATCTATACCCTTAACGAACAGAATGAAATTACACTGGAGTATTTTGCAGAATCAGATAAAGCAACTCCAATCAATCTTACCAATCACGCCTACTTTAACCTGAGGGGGCAGGACTCCGGCAGCATTGAACCTCTCGAACTTCAGATGGACTGTTCTGAATTCCTGGAAGTTGATAACCAGCTCATTCCCACAGGTGCAAAGATTAACGTAAAGGATGCACCTGCATTCGATTTTACAAAAGCCAAAACTATTGGAAAGGATATTGCTCAGACTGGTGACGGTTATGACCATGCCTTCTGCATTGACGGTTCCGGAGACAGAAAACTTCGTCTCTTTGCAAAACTAAAAGATCCCGAAAGCGGAAGAAGCATGACAATGGCAACCACAGAACCCGCCGTTCAGATTTACACAGGCAACTTTATTGAAGGCCTTGTAGGAAAGAACGGAACTGTTTACCACAAGCATGATGCAATCTGTATGGAAGCAGAAGCATATCCTGATGCTCCAAACAAATCACAGTTCCCCAGCTGCATTCTTCGCCCCGGGGAAGAGTACCACCAGGTTACAAAATATGCCTTCTCTCTGTAAGGGGCATTTTTAACTCAAGGTTTTTATGGGGCTGGCCTAAGGTCATTCCCTTGATACGATAAATAAATTTTGACAAGAGAGGTCATTGATGGACGTCCAGTTACAGGAACTGATCGACAAGATCAAAAAAGACGGTGTTGCCAGCGCAGAAACATCAGCTCAGAAAATAATTGCTGAGGCTGAAAAGAAAGCGGCGGCAATTATCAGCGAGGCGCAGGAGAAAGCTGACGGCATCATTAAAAATGCCAAGGCAGAAACTGAGCGCATGGAAAAGGCCAGTGAAGATGCCATTACACAGGCAGGCCGCAATCTGATTATTTCTTTCCGTGACGGAATAAACAGGGAACTTTCTGCTCTTGTTAATGCAAAGACAGAGGCTGCCCTTGACAAAGACGCCCTCAAGAAAATTGTTCCTGAGGCAGTAAAGGCTTGGGCTGCAAATCCAAATGCTTCTGATATTACAGTTCTTCTTTCTGCAAAAGATCTTTCTGCAGTTGAGGCAGATATTTCTGCTTCTCTCAAGAATGAGATTGCAAAGGGACTTGAGATCAAGAGTGATGCATCCCTTTCTTCAGGTTTCCGCATTGGAACAAAAGACGGTTCTGCCTTCTATGATTTCAGTGCAGAAGAAGTTGCAGGTCTTTTCAGTGCATACCTGAACCCCCGCACTACAGCGCTCATGCAGAATGCAGCGAAGGACATTCAGTAGTGGAAAAATTGTACTATTTGGTCGCCCAGCTGCCGTCCTTCACGGTGAGTGACGATGCGAATCAAAAGCTTCCCATTACCACGGAATATTTCCGTGACCTTTGTACCCGTTTTATGCTCCCCGCGCATGCAGAACAGGCACAGAAGCTTTCGCTTACGCCCCACCTGGCTACGGCTCCTACAGGCTCCGCATTCCTTGACCAGTGGTACGAGAAAGAACGTAACCTCCGTCTTGCCCTTGCACAGGTAAGGGCCCTTAAGATGAAAAAAGATGCGAAGGACATTCCGATTACTTCTGACGGTGAAGTGGTTATGACAGCCCGCACCGCAACAGGTATGGACAGCCCCCTGAGCGCAGAGCAGTTCCTTAACGAGTACCGTATGAGTGTGCTCGACAAACTTGCTCCCCTCGATCAGTTCTGCACTGATGCAGTGTACAACTACGGGCTTCGTCTTATGCTTGCAGAGCGTATGAAGAAGTTCTCGCGGGACGAAGGTCTTGCCTCTTACCACAAAATATACGATGAGATTCTGGGAGAAAAGAAATGACAGATACAAAAGGCAAAGTAGTTGCTGTCAACGGAAACATGGTTTCTGTTGAGTTCGACGGAAAGGTATCTCTCAACGAAGTGGGCTATGTCAAAGTAGACGGACAGAGCCTTAAGGGAGAGGTAATCCGTATCCGCGGCAATACGGCACAGATGCAGATTTATGAAATGACGAAGGGAATCTCCACTGACTGTACAGTGGAATTTACAGGTGACCTTCTCAGCGTGGAAGTAGGACCTGGTCTTCTTGGACAGGTGTATGACGGTTTGCAGAACCCCCTTCCACTCCTTGCAGAACATTCAGGTTACTTCCTTGAGCGTGGTGTTTACCTTCCTGCCCTTGATGCAGAAAAACTCTGGGACTTTACACCAACTGCCCAGCCTGGTGCAAAACTCATGGCCGGTGATGCAGTGGGAACAGTTCCAGAAGGACCTTTCACTCACAAGATTCAGGTACCATACACTTTCCTTGGAACTTACACCCTTAAGTCAGTTAAGAGTGCAGGTCAGTACAAGATTCACGACACCATTGCAACCCTCACAGATGAAAAGGGCAACGACCATGACATCTGCATGAGCTTTAAGTGGCCTGTTAAACGTGCAGTAAACTGCTACGCAGAGCGCTTAAGCCCCGATGAACCAATGGTTACAAAAGTTCGTCTTATTGACACTTTCTTCCCTGTTGCAAAGGGTGGTACCTACTGTATTCCGGGACCATTCGGTGCAGGTAAGACAGTGCTTCAGCATACAACAAGCCGTAACGCAGATGTTGACATTGTGATTATTGCAGCCTGTGGTGAACGTGCAGGTGAGGTTGTGGAAACCCTTACTGAGTTCCCTGAACTCAAAGACCCCCGCACAGGACGTTCACTTATGGAACGCACAATCATCATCTGTAATACATCTTCCATGCCGGTGGCATCCCGCGAAGCTTCCTGTTACACAGGTGTGACCCTTGCAGAGTACTACCGCCAGATGGGACTTCACGTTCTTCTTCTTGCAGACTCAACTTCCCGCTGGGCACAGGCTATGCGTGAAATGTCAGGACGTCTGGAAGAGATTCCCGGAGAGGAAGCATTCCCCGCTTACCTGGAGTCCACGATCGCCGCATTCTATGAGAGAGCCGGAAAGGTACGCCTGGATGACGGCACGATTGCTTCCATCACCATCGGCGGTACAGTCTCCCCGGCCGGCGGTAACTTCGAAGAGCCTGTGACACAGGCAACACTGAAGGTGGTCGGCGCGTTCCACGGTCTTGCGCGTGAACGTTCGGATGCCCGTAAGTATCCCGCGATCCATCCGGTGGATTCCTGGTCCAAGTATAAGGGCGTTGTCGATATGGACCGCATTCACAAAGCCCGCGGCGTGCTCATCCGCAGCACGGAAGTCAACCAGATGATGAAGGTCGTCGGTGAGGAAGGAACTTCCAGCGAAGACTACATCATCTATCAGAAGGGTGAACTCCTGGATGCAGTTTATCTGCAGCAGAACTCCTTCGATCCGATCGACGCGGCCTGTGAGCCCGAGAGACAGCGCAGGGAATTTGACAGACTCTACGATGCATTGATGAAGACCTACGATATTACAGACAAGAGAGAGATCAGAGGTTTCTTCAACCAGCTCAGACAGGAATTCCTCGACTGGCACGGAACCGTGTTCGAGACGCCTGAATTCGAGCAGCAGGAACAGAAGATCACCGACTTGTATATGTCGAAGGCTATTGACTAAGGGGGTCCGGGCAATATGCAGAAAGTTTATACAAAAATCGAATCAATTGTCGGTAACGTAGTCACCGTACGTGCACCGGGCGTCAGGAACGGCGACCTTGCGCTTGTCGGCGACAGTTACGCGAACGTAATCAAGCTGGATAAAGACATGGTATCCCTTCAGGTCTTTGCAGGTGCGCAGGGCGTCAGCACGACGGATCCCGTCCGTTTCCTTGGCAGACCGATGATGGTATCCTTCTCAGATCACCTGCTCGGCCGTGTATTTGACGGTGCAGGCGTTCCGAGAGACAACGGGCCCGCACTTACAGAGAACATGATCCCGATCGGCGGCCCGTCCTTCAACCCGGCAAAGCGTATTCTTCCCAAGAAGATGATCCGTACCGGTATCCCGATGATCGACGTATTCAATACGCTGGTCGAGAGCCAGAAGCTCCCGATCTTCTCGATCTCCGGCGAGCCCTATAACCAGCTTCTTTCCAGAATCGCAATGCAGGCTGAGGTTGATGTCATTATCCTCGGCGGCATGGGTCTGAAGTATGATGACTATATGGAATTCCGCGACACCCTGGAAAAGGGCGGCGCCATGAGCCACACCGTCATGTTCATTCATACCGCGGCTGACCCGATCGTTGAATGTACTCTGGTTCCCGATATGTCGCTGGCTGTTGCAGAGCAGTTCGCGCTGACTGGCAGAAGAGTTCTTGTGCTTCTGACCGATATGACGAACTTTGCCGATGCACAGAAGGAAATGGCGATCACGATGGAGCAGGTGCCTTCCAACCGTGGTTATCCCGGTGACCTGTACAGCTGCCTTGCATCCAGATATGAAAAGGCCGTGGATATCGAGGGCGCAGGATCCATCACGATTCTCGGCGTTACTACGATGCCCGGTGACGATGTCACGCATCCGGTTCCTGACAATACAGGATATATTACAGAGGGCCAGTACTACCTCAAGGGCGGCCACATCGAACCCTTCGGTTCCCTTTCCCGTCTGAAACAGAATGTCAACGGCGAGACCAGAGATGACCACCGTGCACTCATGGACGGTATGATCCGTCTGTATGCCCAGTACAAGGAGAGTCTTGAGAAAAAGTCCATGGGCTTCATGATGACCGAGTGGGATGACAAGCTCCTCAAGTACGGCGAGCTGTTCGAGTCGAAGATGATGGACCTGGGTGTTAACATTCCGCTGGAAGACGCGCTCAATCTGGGATGGGACATCCTTGCAGAGTGTTTCGAGCCGAACGAGACCGGTCTTAAGACAAGTCTGATCAAAGAGAGATGGCCGAATAAAGATGCTTTGAATTAAAAAGGAGCGTGTCCATGGCTATCAAACTTACAAAGAATGAACTGAAGAAGCAGAAGGACAACCTCAAACAGTTCCAGCGCTATCTTCCGACCCTGCAGCTCAAAAAGCAGCAGCTGCAGTCAGTCATTATGAAGATAAAGGCTGAACTTGTGAAGAAGGAAGCCGAACGCGTTCAGATGATTGGTGACTTGGACGACTGGGTAGCTGTATTTGCAGAAAATGATCTCTTCGAAGAAAAAATGAAGCTGGATAATCTTGTCCAGCCGGACAGGGTGGTCACCAGGGATGACAATATCGCAGGTGTCAAGATCCCGGCTTTCGAAGAGCTGACGTTCAAGGAGATCAATTACGACGTGGACGACTATCCCCTGTGGGTAGATACTGCTGTCTTCAAGCTTCGTGAGATCGCCAGACTGGACGCACTGGTCGCAACACTCCGGAAGCAGGTAGAGCTTCTGGATGCGGAACTTCGGACGACTTCCCAGAGGGTTAACCTCTTCGAGAAGGTCAAAATACCTGAGGCAAAGGAGAATATCCGTGTCATCCAGGTATATATTGGAGACCAGCAGACAGCGGCCGTAGTCCGCGGCAAGATCGCGAAGAAGAAACTAGTGGAGGTATAACGATGATTGAGAAAATGAAAATGGTTCACATCGTCACATCTGCCTCCGGTAAAGAAGAGATGCTCAAAGGTCTCCGGGAGATCGGAATCATGCATCTCGCAGAGAAACAAAATGCGGACCGTAATCTGAGCGACAGCTTCCAGAACCTTTCAAAGACGGCAAACGCCCTGAAGGAATATGCCGATCCGAAAGCGAAAGGAAAGCAGAAAGCGGAGATTCTGAGCGACAGCGAATTTGAGGAAATGTACCGCGGCGTACAGGCGGCCATTGATAAGAAAACCGCCCTTACGCAGACGATCAGCGCCGCAAACACTGAAATTGACAGGATCTCGGCATGGGGAGATTTCTCTCCGCAAGAGGTGCAGGAACTTAAGGAAGACGGATTTGATTTCCATTTCTACAGAATGGGAAGCAAAGAGTACCAGGACGCTGTGAATGATAAGGACATCCGGCTGATCCGGCTCGCCTCCGTCGA
>JAEEKM010000308.1 GCA_016282455.1 Treponema sp.
AGGGCGGAGTTGTCTGCTACACAAATGAAGTAAAAGAAAAAATACTGGGAGTTTCCCCAAAGATACTTGCCTCTTGTCCTGATGCTGTTTGTCCAGAAGTGGCAGAAGGAATTTCTTCCGGAGTGAGAAATCTTCTTGGAACAGAATTGGGTGTTGGCATAACGGGTATTGCAGGGCCAGGCGGTGGCAGTGAAGAAAAACCTGTGGGACTTGTATACATTGGTGTCAGCGGAGAAAGGGGAACTGGTGTAAAAAGATTTGTTTTTAATGGTGAGCGGTGTGAAATAAAATCCCAGGCGGTAAGACAAGCCCTTCTTATGGTAAAGGAAATTCTTGAGGCACTTTGAAAATAAAACTTAGCGTCATTCCGAACTTGTTTCGGAATCTATGCATTGTATATAGCGTAGATGCTGAATCAAGTTCAGCATGACAATACTTATTAGCCATCCCCCATGTTCATTTTTCCACTGCGTCAGCGCGGGCGGCAGGGGCTGTATAAAAAGCAGAGTCAGTAATTCTGTAGGAAACTTTTACCGGAGTGTCAGGCAGTTTTTCTTCGTTCTCTTTACCTACAGAGAAAAATACCATCACTCCACCGTTTGAACCCTGAAGTGGCTCTATGCCGGAAGCGACTTTTGTTCCGTTTATGTAACAGGAATATTTTCCTGTGGCAGTGTCCTGTTCAACCTTGAGTTTGTTTACAGAATCGTTTCCTTTTGCAATGAGGGCAGAGTCGTTCATGTAGGCGGTGTTTTCTGCCTCCGGGTTAATGAAATCTTTGTAAACGGAACCGTCCCAGCTGTAAAAGGCATACTGACCTTCTGTGGTCACTTCAAAACGCAGGTAGTCAGAAAGGTAACCGTCTTTTTCTGAAGAATAAGCGAAGACAAAACCAAAGGCACTTTTTTCATAACCGGAAGATTTTTTAAACTCACCTTCTATCATGGAAAAATTTCCAAGGGCATTTGTGGTGTAAAAATAACCGCAGTCTTTTGAGTTTTCCCTTGAACATTCAACCCAGTCCGTAGTGAACTTTTCAGGCTCTGGTTTTGACTCCACTTTATTTGATGCACAGGAAGCGAGTATGAGTGTAATGCCCAGCAGTGAAAGAAGAATGCTTTTTTTCATAAATAACCTCTTTTGAAGAATGCACAGAAATGAATGCGAGGGATTATAGTCAAAAATACTGTAAAATTCAATCATGCACTGTTATGGGAACCTGCCACGGAACGGAGCGATAGCATATAGTATGCCTTGCATTAAGAACAATCCTTCGTGTATAATCAAACTGATGAGAAGGATAATTTTAGCGCTGACTTTTGCATTAACTCTTACCACCAGTCTACTGGCCCAGGAACAGAGCATTGCAGTCTCCCGCGTGTATGATATAGAAGATTTAAAAGGCGTAATGCTTTTAGATGAAGTGAGCGCCTCTGCATTAAAACCCGAACTAGCTTCTCTTTATGAAGAACTTGAAGGGGCAACCTATCTTGAGCGCAGCAGCGGTAAGCACCTTTCACTTTTTATTGGCAGTTACAGCGTAAAAGACCAGGCATGGCGCCTGCATATTAGAAGTGACTTTTTCTCCAGGGAAGATTTGTTTGACGTAGAATTTCTTCTTCCATATTCAGACGTTCTTGGAAAGCGTTTTGTAGAAGTGGGAAAAATGACCGAAGCCCAGCTTGCAGATTACGAAGAAAAAGTTACCCTTTATGATGAACTTATTCACACAAAAGAGAACGTACTTCAGGCAGAACTTTTCTTTAAGATTTTCAGATGGACTGGAAGTTCTGAATATTATTTTGTCCCGGTGGAATGCAACATCATCAATGCAAACCTTAAAAACAAAGTTGTCTATTCTCTTGATGAAAAAATCCTTGAAGCAAAAAAAGTGCAGCTTCTCCCCAAACAGGAAGTGAGAAGCGAAGGAGAAATAATTCAGGACAAGAGAAGGGCACAGCTGCTCCTCTCCAAAAACTTTGAGATTGAAACAGAAAACCGTCTCTCTGAAAACAACACAGAAAGTCAGACAGAAACTCCTTCATCTTCAGAAACAGAAAAAACACAAAAGATAGGACGAAGGGAATTTCTTGTTCAGGTGTCGGCAGAAAAAGCAGACTGGGTTTACGAAAGTTTTAACGACATTCGTGCCATGCAGCCTCTTATCCAGGGAAGTTTTTGTTTTTCCATATTCCCCTTTCTTTATGCAGGACTCGGTGTAGGATTTAAAGCATACGTGAATTCTTTTTACATTGACGGTTTTGCAGGCTTGAACTACAGGCTTGGTTCAGTGATAAATCCTTTTGCACAGGTTGGCATTAAGGCTTTTACAGACAACACTCTTGACCTTCACGCCGGCGGGGGAATTGATTTTAATCTGGGACCCATGGTTCTTATGCTGGGTTATGATTACAACTGGTCTTTTGATCTGAACACCGGTAATGAAAAAGAAATGAACGGTATCCAGATTGGTGCAGGTCTCTCCTGGTAACTGGAAAAATTTTAGTATAAGGAAAGCAGGGCACGGCAGCTTGCGTCTACCTGAATGTAGGTTGTGTCAAAGTCGCCTGAGTACCAGGGGTCTGCAATGTCTCCGGGGTTTCCTGTAAAAGACAAAAGTTTTTTTAGTTTACCTTCCGTGTCGGGACCGAAGATGCGTTCCATGTTGCGGATGTTTGCAGAGTCCATTCCGATTATTAAATCAAAGTTATCGTAATCGCTTCTGGTAATCTGACGGGCACTTCTTCTTGTAAAGGGAATGCCTTCTTCCCTGAGTTTTGCTTTTGCAGGCGGGTACATGTCGTTTCCGATTTCTTCCGTGCTTGTTGCCTTAGAGTCAATAAAAAAATCAGATTCACGTCCTGCTTCTTTTACAAGATTTTTAAAAACAAACTCCGCCATTGGTGAACGGCAAATGTTTCCGTGGCAGACAAAAAGAATTTTCTTCATGCTTATTCTCCGTTGTATTCAAGTGCCTTTAAGTTCAATTCCTGAAACTGCGGCTTAACAAGATTTTTCATTGCAGCCTTAATGCTTTCTGTTTCAAGATTGCCTGATTTGCATGCGGCACCTAAAAGCAGCATGTTCACAACTTTGGAAGAACCCAGTTTTTTGCAGGCAGATTCTGTGTCTACTGCGATTACATTTTTTGTTTTTTTCTTAAGGGCTTCAATCATTACATCGCTGGAAAAAGTTTTACCTGAAAGAGAGGCTGTTACCGGCTGAACGATTCCTTTATTAACGATTACTGTGGCATCAGGTTTTAAGTAGTGAAGGTTTCTTACGGCCTCACTTGCTTCAAATGCAATGAGCAGGTCTGCACTGTTTTCTCCAACCAGTGGGGCATAACTGTCACTTCCAATGCGCACATGACTTGTAACCGAACCGCCTCTTTGTGCCATGCCGATTGTTTCTGCACTCATCACATGAAGTCCGCTCTGTATTGCAGCCTGAGAAATAATTTTTGCGGCAAGAACAGTACCCTGTCCGCCAACCCCACAAATAAGAATGCTTTTTGCCATGCGGGAATTATAATGAAAAACTTGAACTGTGGCAAATTCAATGCTAGAATTACTTCATGCGTATCCCTTCATTTATTAAACCCGGCGACACAATCGGAATAACGGCTCCTTCTTTTGGAGCAACAACTGAACCTTACATCACCCGCTTTAAGGAAGCAGTCCGTCTTTTAAAAAACGAAGGCTTTAAAATAAAAATTGGTGCTACCTGTAAAAAACACGACGGGCTTGGAATAAGTTCTAAACCTGAAGTATGTGCCCGTGAACTCGAAGACTTTTATCTTGACCCGGAAGTAAAAGCCATCATCAGCTGCGGGGGCGGAGAACTCATGTGCGAAACCGTTGGTTTTGTAGACTGGAAAAAAATAAAAAGTGCAAAACCCAAATGGTTTATGGGCTACAGCGACAACACTAATTTTCTTTATCCGCTTTCCACCCTCTGCGGAGTTCCCGGCATTTACGGTCACTGCATTTCGAATTTTGGAAAAGTCTGGGAACAAAGCGAAGTAGAAAGCATAAATCTTCTTACGGGAAAAAATCTTACCACTCACGGATTTAAAATGTTTCAGCTGCCCGAAGCAGGAACGGAAGCAAAAGAAGAAAATCCTCTTTCACCCTATGTCTGTACGGAGAAAAAAATCTTAAGGAATTATCTTCCTGTAAAGGGGCAGTTAAAAAAAGTTCCTGCTTCAGAAGAAATTGTTATGGAAGGAACTTTACTCGGCGGCTGCCTTGACGTTCTCTCGGTTTTAAGTGGAACTGCTCTTGA
>JAEEKM010000309.1 GCA_016282455.1 Treponema sp.
AAAAAGTGGATCGTAACCAAAACCACCGTTACCACGGGCTTCATCCATGCTGGAAATAATTGTACCTTCAAAAGTCTCCTGTGCAACATAAAGACGAGAAGGTCCCAGATAAAGCACCATGGCACAAACGTAGCGGGCACTTCTCTCTCCGTTAGGAAAAAGCCCCTTCTTTTTACCGGCCTCAAGGTCTACCCCAAGAGCAAGTGCCCGGTTAGTCTGCTCCACAAGCATTATGTTCTGCTCTTCCTGGCTTATCTTTTTACCGTCCGGCCTTCCCTGCATAAACTCAGGACCTGCATAACGCGAAGAATAAATTCCCGGAGCGCAGCCTAAGGCATCTACACAAATGCCAGAATCGTCTGCAATTACAGGACAGTGGACCACATTCCACAAAGCCTCCGCCTTAATCAGACTGTTTGCATAAAAAGTAGTGCCAGTTTCCTCAGGGTCAAAGTCAATGCCCTCATCCTTTGGAACAACAACAGTATGGGAAGAAAGAATCTCACTCATTTCCCGTTTTTTGTTCAGATTGCCCGTTGCAAGATATATTTTCATGCCCCGCAGAATAGCATTTTGCATTAAACCTGTCCACCTGACGTTCCATGTGCTTAATCATATAGCCCACATGCCGCTTGTCCATGCCAAGTAAATTTGCCACAGTTTCATTCGTAGGAGAAAGCTTACTTACCCGCTCAGAAAGTCTTTTATTCAGCGCATTCAGTTTTTTTGTACACGATTCATATTTTCTACCAACCGCTTCGCAAAGAGACGTACCCTCGTGAAGTTTTTTGCGTTCAAGCCTGTACCTGCAGTGATCATACCAGTAACCTTCCCTTCTTTCCTTAAGCACATTAACGTTCTCTTCTTTATGCTCAATTGTTTTCCTGGCAAAATCAAGCATTTCTGTAAGTCTTGACTTTCCAAGCCCCGTAAGTTCAGCAACTTTTTCAGTCATCTCGTCATCAATAAAAGCGGCAGACTTTATTGCAAGCACTAAAAGCCCGTCCCTGAAAAACTTACCGCCCTGTTTTTTTAAGCCATCCTTACCCACAAGAAAGTCCCTGAACTCCTCGGCTTCTGAAAAAGACTTAATCCAGCTAAAACATTCTTCCTCACATTTTTCCTTCCAGTCATCAAGTTCTGCACTGGAACAAAAACAAAGACTTTCATCCCGGGTCTGCCTCTGAGCCCTGCCCTTAAGCCATGAACAAAGCGAAGTACGTATGTATACATAAAGAAAGGCAGTAAACTCGCCACAATCTGCATTGTAGTTAGTTACTGCCCTGAAAATGACCGGAAGTGAATCCTGCAAAAAATCAGAAAAATCCTCATCAGAAAGCTGACCAAGCCCAAACCGTGCCCTATCTGTAAAAATCTCAAGCATAAGTGCACGGTAGGCATCATCCCTTGACATACGGCCCCCGACATAAGCGGCGGCTACCTCTTCTAGCTTCATTCTAAACTCCAACTTAATTAAATTATGATTAACAGTTAGCACAAGCCATGCCAAAACAAAAGCGGGAAAAAATATCACACCGAAACAAAATTCAAAAGCTAAAGAAAAATAAGGCCTTTACTTTAAAGAAAATCAACACGAAATGAGCCTTTTCAGGCCAAAAAAACCGAAATAAAGAGAATGTTTTATTTTACATTTTCTTACTGAACCAATGGAAAACTTGTAAGAAACTTGCCAATAAGTTTTTCAGAAAATTTATGCAGAATTTTCTTTCTATAATGGAAATTTTTATCTAATTATGTTAAAATTATCTTAAAAAAAGGGGGATATCATGAACAAAAAGTTTACATCCGTTTATTCTCTTATCAAACTCTTTAGTATTATTTTAGTATTTATTTTCTTTTCATGCGGCGGGGAGAACGAAGTTTCATCCTTCTCTTTTCAGCTGGGAGACAAGGCTGCCCAAAACATTCATAATGCAGCCCGTAACCTTACCGGCGCTGATGATGGACTT
Organism: Treponema sp.; assembly: GCA_016282455.1. Taxonomy (GTDB): domain Bacteria; phylum Spirochaetota; class Spirochaetia; order Treponematales; family Treponemataceae; genus Treponema_D. Next base: position 1,971 of record JAEEKM010000309.1, read on the forward strand.
TACACAGTTTATCTGAACGTATCACAAACCTTTGACTGGGAACTCGAACCCGAAGACGAAAAAAACTGGCAGGAGATGGAAGAAAAATTATTCCGTTTTGATAAAGAATATACCGTCTCAAGACAGGAACTTTCCTCCAAACGCTTTATTGTAGACAATGTACCCCTGAACGTAAATCTCATGGTAGACATAAGTGTTTTCTACCAGGGGGCATACATTACCTCCGGTTACTGCGAAAACGTAGTCTGTAAAGGTGCAGAAACCCAGGTGCATATTACCCTTGAAAATCCAGAGTATCCAGATCCAGATTTAGGAGATGACAACTTAAACGGAAGCATCTCCATTACAAGCGGAAAAGCAGTCTTTACCCTTACAAAAACTGAAACAGGCTTTAACTATTATAACATTCTCGGAGACTCCCTTTCCCTTACCATGACTGCAGAAGACGGAAGTGTACTTAAAGACGCAGAAATGGAAGCAGAACTCCACTACGGCGGAAAAGACATTGGAAGCGAATACTACCAGTTTAATAAAACAAACGGATATTTGACCTTTAGCGAACTGAATACAAAGGGAACCTATTACGTTTATGTAAAGGGAAGCTATACCATTGAAGAAACTACCTTCGAGTCCCCAGCCTCCTTCCCAATTAACGTAAACTTTTCCAATGTGATTACAGTTCCGGATTCAGGTCTCGTAGAAATAACCTCTCTGCAGGAAGCCTGTGACCTTGCACAAAAACTTGCCGACACTTCTGACGGAACCGAAGGCTTTAGCATTTATGTTAGCGGTACACTAACAGGCCCCCAGTCCATTAAAATTACAAACGACAACGTTTCCTGGATTGAAGTAATAGGTCAGAACTCACAGTCTGACGGTAACCCCACAGACTGCATAGATGCAAACGACGAAGGAACAGCCCTTACTATTAAATCTGATGTTTCTGTTTCTTTAAGAGGAATTAAGATTATAAATGGAAAGGGAAATGACAATTGCAACACAGGCGGAATTGATATTTCAGGACTTGGAAATATAACAATCAATGAGTGCAGCATTTCTGACAATGAAGGTATTGGTGACGGCGGCGGAATCAATATAAAAACAATAAATGGTAATGAAAGAGGAAAAGACGTTTACATATCAGAAACAACAATCACAAATAACACTGCCCTGTGCGGAGGCGGTATTTACTGTACAGATTCTGGAAATCAAATCAATCTTTACCTAAACAATGTTACACTCAATCAAAACAGAGTCACTTGTTCAGATGGAACTTATAATGGACAAGGCGGTGCAATATACATCTGCTCAAATCTCTTTATAGACGGCCAGACCGTAATCGGAGACCCGGACATTACAGAAACAACTGCAACTTCCTTTGGAAACAGTGCAGAAAAAGATGGTGGAGCAATTTATAGTTCTGGTGGAGATATTTATTTAGGATATTCTGCCTCCTCAACAAAAGGAAGCTTTACCGGTGGAATCTATGGAAATTATGCAGGTGAATATGGTGGAGCCATCTATATGACGGCTAACGGACAGAACCTCATCATGGACAGCGGAAATATAGAAAACAACAATGCCCTTGGCGGAGAAGATAATTCTCATAGTTACGGATGCGGAATCTATGAAGAAGACCCCACATCCGATTATGGATTACAGAAAATTGAAATGAGCGGAAGCATACACTTTGGCGAAAAAGATGACATCCGCCTGGGTGCTAAAACAGGTTCTGCAACTTCAGAAACCATAACCATTACAGCCGCTCTTACAGGAACAGCTCCTGTGGCAAAGATAAGGCCAAGATACTACACGTCCCCGTCCCTTGAAGTTTCTGAAAGCTCAAATGTAACACTAGATGATGCAATACAATATTTTGAGCTTCTTCCCCAAATTGAGGACTACACCACTTTCGGCTCCTCAAACGTGTACTACGTTTACTACGACTGGACTAAAGATGAAAATGAAAAGACAGACGGAACAGGAACTCAAAGCGGACTTTCTGCGGCAGGTAAGCCCAAGGGAACATTCAAGGAAAAACCAGACTCAGTGGGAGACCTTGTTCTAGAGGACGGAAGTGCCATTCACAACTACATGCTAAGCTTCTTGAGCAATGAAGACCTAGAGAAAATTGTTGCATACATCTTCTATGCAAACGGAACCCAGTCTAACTATGAGTCCGCAGAAGAAAATAGAGAAAACTACCTTCTTGGAGAAAGGGTGCTAGGATTGGCCTTAACAAACAGCTATGAAACGACAGCCTCTCTAGGAGTAAGTTTTGTTGCAAACAGTCCCTCCTGGCTCTCTGTATTTACAAGTGTAGGGGCAACACCTGGATCAGGAGAAACTTTATGCCACGATATCTTAA
>JAEEKM010000310.1 GCA_016282455.1 Treponema sp.
CTCATGCAGACCGTTTTGAGCCTATTGACCTTAAGGATACAAATAAAATCGTAGAACTGGCCCTTTCTTTAAAAGACCAGATTGCAGGAGTTTTTACAGCAGGCACAGATTTTTCTGCGGCGGTTTCTGCGGTTGCAGAAGCACTTGGTCTTCCCGGTCACAGTCTTGAAGCGGCAAAAAATGCAAGTAACAAACAGTCCATGCGGGAGTGTTTTAAAAACGCAGGAGTTCCTTCTCCGGATTTTTCCATTGTCAGCCGTAACGAAATAACTTCTTTTCTTTCTGATTTCCCTTCCGACAGCAATGCTTTCCCCAAAGTGGTAAAACCTGTAGATAACATGGGGGCCCGTGGCTGCCGTCTGGTTCGAAGTAAGGATGAGTTTATTGGTGCCCTTGAAGAAGCCATCCGTTATTCCAGATCTTCCCGTGCCATTGTGGAAGATTACATGGATGGAGATGAATATTCCATTGACGCTATTGTTTATAAAGATTCCCTGACTATTACCGGTTTTGCAGACAGGCATATTTTTTACAAACCCTATTTTATAGAAATGGGACACACGCTTCCTTCTTCCGCACCGGAAAATGTTAAGAATGAACTTTTTGCAGTTTTTGCAAGGGGAGTAAAGGCTTTGGGCCTAACACACGGAGCGGCTAAAGCAGACATTAAGTTTACAAAAAATGGTCCCATGGTAGGGGAGATTGCAGCCCGTCTTTCAGGGGGGTACATGTCCGGCTGGACTTACCCTTATGCTTCGGGAACTGACCTTACAAAAATTGCCCTTACACTTGCTGTCGGACAGGAACCGGATGAACTTTTGCAAAGAAGAATTCCCCTTGCAATTTCTGACACTCCCTTTTCCATGTACGAACTTGCTCCCGTACGTTTTAGTGCCGAGAGGGCCTATATTTCCATTCCAGGCCAGATCCGTCAGATTCAGTGGCAAGACAAGATGCTTGCTTCTCCCTTTGTAAGAGACCTTTATGCCAGGGTAAGAGAAGGTGACTGCGTTGATTTCCCAAGAAATAATGTAGAAAAATGCGGAAACGTAATTACCTTTGCAACAGAAAGTAAGATTGCTTCCACTGCGGCAGAAGAGGCGGTAAGTCAGGTAGTTCTTCGCCTTGACACGAATAATGCAGAAACAGAAAAATTCCTTGAATGTAAAACCAAACGCGGAGAAGAAGGTTTTCCACCCAGTGCATATTCCCTTAGCCCTGAGCAGGAAGAAAAAATTACTCTCTGCTTTAAGAAAATGGGAATCATTGCAGAAAATGAAAAAGTGCTTTCACTTGTTCCCCAGGACCTTTACAAAGAACTTTCTGAAATTAAAGACTGGAACCACAGAAGCCTGCTGTCTGCTTTAAAAACTTTTGATGAACTCTGCCCCGAGCACGTGGAACTGGACAGTCTCGCTTTCTTAAATGATCTTTTAAGAGGCGGCATTCAGGGGGTACTGTATTTAGCAGATTCTGCCGATGAAGAAATGAGGCAGGGAAAATGAATCTAAAAAAACATAAGTTTTTTATCTTCTCAATTTTGTTTTTTATTTCATTCCCTTTATGCGCCCAGGATACTGCACTTGTAAACCTTCTGGAAAAATCACAGAAAGAGGGCATGACCCTTTACTGGGATCCCCTTTCCATGAACGGTGTCCTTGAAAAGAACGGTCATCAGATTTCCTTTCACTCGGGTGACGGATTTGTTTTAAAAGACTACAGCCTGCTTGCTTCCGTAAATGCTCCTTCCCTTCAAGACGGTAAGCTCATGTGCAGTCAGACCTTCCTTAAAGATGCAGAGCATTTCTTTTTAACGGAGAACAATGCAAACCCCTACAAGATAGGTGCAATCCTCATTGATCCCGGTCACGGCGGAAAAGACCCCGGTGCAAATGCAACTCATACCATTGGCGGAAAAAAAGTTACGGTCAGGGAAAAGGACGTAAACCTTTCTGTAGGACTTAAGCTTTATGACTACCTTAAAAAATCCTATCCCGATAAAAAAATTCTCATGACCCGCAGTACGGATGTATTTATTTCTCTTGCACAGAGAACAGAAATTGCGAATTCAGTAAAACTTGCGCCAAATGAGGCGATATTATATGTATCGGTGCATGTAAACGCAAGTCTGGACACCAAGGCAAGCGGCTACGAAGTGTGGTACCTTACCCCCGGTTACAGGCGGAAAGTTCTTAACGAGGATGTTTCCGGTGATGAAAATGTTAATTCCATCATCAACGGCATTCTTGAAGAAGAATACACCACAGAATCCATACTCATTGCAAAGTTTATCACGGAAGGCATCGCGGCACAGGTTGGCAGCCTGAGCGAGAGTCGTGGCATAAAGGCAGAAGAGTGGTTTGTGGTTCGTAATGCGAACATGCCCAGCGTGCTTGTTGAAACAGGTTTCCTTACCAATGCTAAGGAGGCCGCACTTCTTGCAGACGACAGGTACTTGCAAAAGCTTTCCTTTGGGATATATAATGGTCTGCAGGCTTTTGTGACTCACTTCGAGCGTTCACGGGGCTTTACGAGGTAATTATTGTGAAAGAAGTTTTTTGTAAGAAAGTGCTGCCTGCAGTTGCAGCAGGAATATTTTTCGGAGCCGCAATGGTTTCTGCCGTTCATTTTTCACTGAAACAAAAAACTGAAAGGCACGTTCTCTACTTTGCTTCGTATGATACTCCGAAAATCTGCACTGAAGTGAGGCATTTACCTTTGCATCCCGTGCAGGGAAGGGAAGCCGCGTTTGTAGATGAGCTGCTTCTTGGCCCCATGACAAACCGCTACAAAAGGCTTTTTGCTCATGGAACAAGGGCTGAGTTCTGTTTCAGGGAAGGTCATACCCTCCATGTAGGACTCAGTGAAGAAGCGCTGTATCCCGATGCCGAAGCATATGACATCAGGAAAGGCGTTGAATTGCTACGTGCAAATATTGTGAGGAATTTCACAAAAATAAATTCGGTTGAAGTGTATATTGCCGGTAAGAGTGTCTGGGAAACCACTGAAAGGTCATAAAAAAACAAATGGATGTTTTTTTTGAAATGACCTTGACAGAAAAGCGTTTTTATTAGATACTATTGCAAACAAGGCTACATCGATATCGTAAAAAAGAGGAGCTTCGCATGAAGAAGACTTTGGTTTTGACTGCCGCTGCCATGCTGCTGGCAGGAACTTTCAGTTTTGCAAAGGAGTCAGTTCTCATCGACTTTACTCTGCTTGAGGCAGACACATGTGCAGATGAAAACGGAAATCCAACGCAGAATGCTCGTACAGTGCAGGATTTTGCCCGCGCAGCAGGATCTTCATTCACAAATGACCAGAAGGCATTGATGAAGACATCACTCACATGGTCAGAATGGGAGGTTCAGCTGAACTCATCTGCCCGCAACGTACAGTCAGTGGCTGTTTCTCAGGTTGTGGGTGCTCCCGTTAAGGAAAGTGCAGAGGTACCTTTCGCAGGTTCCAAAGTACTCGGCGTACGTGTTCTGTTCCCAACATGGAACAGCAATGCAAATGCCCGCATCGTTCCTCCATATGAAATCCAGGCATTCGAGCCACTTTCAGATGCAGACGCAGAAGGCAACCGTTCTGAGCCAACAGACGAGCAGAAAGGCAAGTACCTCTATGAAGAGGGTTATGGTCTTATCCGCAATGTTGGAACAATCAAGTCTATTTCTGTTACAACAATGGGTGACAACTTCCCACATCAGCTTTATGTTCTTCTTAAGGACAATGACAACGTTGAGCGCCGCTACCTCATGGGTAACCTCCAGTTCGACGGTTGGAAGACACTGGTTTGGAACAACCCCGACTATATTTCAGAAGTTCGCACACGCGAAGTTCGCATCTACCCGGTTTATCCCCGTGGAATGCCATTCGTAAAGTTTGCCGGTTTCCAGGTAACACGCGATGCATCTGACATCGGAGAGAACTTTGTTGGTTACTTCAAGGACGTAAAGGTTATCTACGACCTCGCAGTTCTTAATGCTGACCGCGACATCGATGAGGAAGCACTCTGGGGTATCGTAACAAAACGCGAGAACGAGCGCCAGATGCACGAGATGAGCCTCTTCGGAAGCAAGCAGGTTCTCCGCTACATCGAAAAAGAGAAGATGGCTACAGAAGATACCTTCACATCTTCACTTGAGGCTGACAGCGGCGATTCTGGAAACGGACGCGCTGACGCAGTGGAAAAATAATTTTTCCAAACTTTAAGTTCGTGTAAAGAATGCCGCCCTTTTTAGGACGGCATTTTTTCTTTACATTAGATTGCGAGGAATCATGGAACAGGTTGTCCCCCACAAAGTTGAGATTCAAAAGCGGTACGAAGCATATCGCGAAGTTTTTTTAGAAATCCTTTCCAAAATCGAAAGTAAGTTAAAATCTCAGATACATCTTGCTTCCATGCCCACTTACAAGGCTAGAATTAAATCCTTTAACAGTTATTACAAAAAAGTTCTCCGGCAGAGGGCAAATGACGCCATTACAAAAAATGAACTCATTCCCCTTACCGACATGATTGGAATCCGCGTTATATGCGCCTTTTTAGAAGACCTGGATGAAGTTGAAAAACAGATTTCTTCGTCTTTTACTGTACGTGAAGTAGAAAAAAAAGGTGCCGAACAGTCTTTCCGTGAGTTTGGTTATGAATCCGTTCACGTTTTAATTGACATTCCCGAAGACTGTTTACCCACAGAACATAAAGA
>JAEEKM010000311.1 GCA_016282455.1 Treponema sp.
AAGGCGGGTAAGAAGTTCAATCTGCTGGGCGCAGGGGGTAAGGTCAGAAGTTCCGCTTACGTTTGTTTCGGGAAGTTCGTTGCTCTTTACAAGCTCTGCACTTTTGGGGTCAGTAACTGCGGTAACAAGAATGGGGATTGTCTCTGTGGTGTTTGCTACAGCCTGTGCTGCAGGAGTTGCAATTGCAAGAATGAGGGATGAGCGGTCGTTTACAAGTTTCTGTGCGATTGTAACGCAGTTGGCCTGTTCACCCTGGGCATTCTGGGTGTCAATCTTAATGTTCTCTCCGTCCTTGTAACCTGCTTCGGCTAAGGCGTCAATAAAACCCTGGCATGAAGCGTCCAGTGCGGGGTGTTCCACATACTGGATGATTCCGATTTTTGTTTTGGGCTGTGAACATGAACTCAATGCAAGTGCTGCTGCTGAAAGGGCAAACACTTTTACTGCTGCTGAAAGAATCTTTTTCATTTTAAACCTTCCTCTTTTTCTTTTAGTTTGATTCCGCTGCTCCAGGAAGACCAATGTCTTTTCTGTAGAACATGTCGTCAAACTTTATATTGGAGATTGCGCTGTAGGCGTTATCCCAAGCTTCTTTGAATGTGTCACCGTAGGCTGAACAGGCAAGTACCCGTCCTCCGGAAGTGACAAGTTTTGTGTCGTTTTCATGCTGCATTCTTGTGGCCCTTCTGTTGGGGATGGCTCCTGCAATGAAAACTTTTGCACCAGTGGCGTTTATTGCCTTAAGGTCTGCGTAGATTGAAATGCCTTTCTGGTAGTGACGGGGGTAACCGCCTGAAACCACAACCGGGGCTACCTGATAGCCTTTTTTCCAGTCGATGGTGAGGTCTTTTAAAGAACCGTCAGTAATGGCAGTGCAAACTTTTGCAAAGTCTGAATTCATGAGGGGGAGTACGGCCTGTGTTTCGGGGTCTCCTAAGCGAACGTTGTACTCAAGGCACTTTGGTCCGTCTTCTGTAAGCATGAGTCCAAAGAAAATAAATCCGCGGTAGTCGTAGCCTTCTTTTATGAGACCTTCGAGGGTAGGCTGAAGAATGTTCTTTTCAAACTGACTCTGGATGAGAAGGGTAACGTCGTCTACCGGAGAGATGGCTCCCATTCCACCGGTGTTTGGTCCCCTGGCTCCGTCCTGCAGTCTCTTGTGGTCACGGGCGGGCATGAATGGAACGATACAGGCTTTTCCATTTTTTGCAGTTTCTGGAGTAACACATACGGCAGAGAGAATGGAAATTTCTGCTCCCCTTAAGTATTCTTCTACAACAAGTTTTTTTCCTGCGTCCCCTACGAGAGAACCGTCCATGAGTTCTTCCACTGCGTCTAAGGCCTGGTCAAGGGTTTTTGCAACTACAACGCCTTTTCCTGCGGCAAGTCCGTCAGCCTTAAGAACAATTGGGGCTCCCTGTTCTTTTACATAAGCAATGGCTTCTTCTTTGCTGGTAAAAGTGCGGCTCTTTGCACAGGCAACTCCGTACTTATGCATAAAATCTTTTGCAAGGTCTTTACTTGCTTCAAGCTGGGCGGCATCTTTTTTAGGACCAACTGTTGGAATATCTGCATTCCAAAGTTTGTCAGAAAGTCCTTCTGCAAGTGGATTCTCAGGACCCACGACAGCAAGTTGGCAGCCTTCCTGCTTTGCAATTTTTACTATGGCTTCATCTGAAGGAGTACCATAAGGAATGTAATCACAGTTGGAGGGATCAATGTTGCAGCACTTTTCTTCCAGTGCAGTTCCACCGTTTCCGGGAATACAAATAATGTCTGTTACAGACTCACTCTGAGCAAGCTTCCATGCAATGGCATGCTCGCGACCACCGTTTCCAATTACAGCTACTTTCATAATGCACATAATATAGAATAAAATTGACGCTTATGCAAGGTAAGGAACCCCGGCTCCATTACGGCGTAATTATTATTTATATTTCACAAGTGTTGGCTTAAATATACTTGTCATCCACAATGTGTAACATATATTTTTAGGATAACAGGCACGCAACAGAGTGGCATCTGGCATGGGTGGCAATTTGCAGCCGCAGTAATCATCAGAAATAATGACCAGATTGTGGTGCAAAATTCTTTTTCCGACTACTATTCGCCTGCAACCGTGCCTCTTGGCAGCGTAGCTTCAAGCCGGACCTGTGACAGATGACACGGGAGTGGAGTGCCAGTTTTCCAATAAATGAATGTTTCCTTAGCTTTGCAATTATAAAAGTCAACTATTGATATTATAAGATATATAAAAAAAAGCGCCGAATGGGAGACCACTCAGCGCTTGTGTTTTGTAAAAAACTTTGTTTACAGGGTGAAGGAATTGATGATGGCTCCTAGTTCGTTAAGATCGTTCTGGTTCTTTTCGGAACCCTTTACCACCTGTTCCATTGCGTTAGAAATCTGGGCAACGTTACTGGTCATTGAATCCATGCGTTCCTTGATTTTTCCGGTGGAATCGTTAAGGATCTTCATTTCTTTAACAATCTGTTCACCGCCTTCAAGCATTTCTGAAGAACCGTCCTTTACTGCAAGGGTGGTATCGTTAATCTGCTTCATGGCATCAAGCACCTGCTGGTTACCTTCAGACTGCTCCTGCATTGCGCTCATGATTACGTGTTCCTGTTCACGAACTGTCTGGGCAAGAGTGTAGATTGCATCAAACTTCTGCTGAACTTCTTTTGTATTTGCGGCAACCTGGCTGATTGATGTAGAAAGTGCCTTAAGGTTTGTGTTAATGGCTTTACCCTGTTTGCTTGACTGTTCTGCAAGTTTACGGATTTCGTCAGCAACAACGGCAAAACCTTTACCTGCTTCACCTGCGTGGGCAGATTCAATAGCGGCGTTCATGGCAAGAAGGTTTGTCTGACTGGCGATTGTCTGAACAATTGAACTTGCTTCCATAAGTGCGGCTGACTGAGTGATGATTTCCTGAGACATATTCACTGCACTCTGAACACTCTGTCGTCCTTCGTCAGAAGCCTGTCCCAGTGAGTTTACAGCCTCTGTGTTCTTTTCAAGAATCTGTGTCATGCTGCGGATGTTTGCAACCATCTCATCAACTGCGGCAGAAGAAGTGTTTACGCTGTTTGACTGTGCTTCAATGCTCTTGTTAAGCTGGCGGATTGTTGCCATGATCTGTTCTACAGAAGCATCTGCTTCTTCTACACCGGCGGCCTGGCTTGTAATAGCCTGGTCAACTGCTTCAATACCACGGGTAATTTCATCCACACTGTGGTAGGCGGTGTCCATGTTGCGTGAAAGTTCTTTTGCAGTCTGGTTTGAAGTTTCAATTGAGTTTTTGAATCCGAGAAGAACATCGCGGGTTGTTGTAGAGAAGTTGTTAAGGTCGTTTACAAGGTCTCCCAGCTCACAGCGAAGTGTAACCGGAATATTTTCCATGGTGTAGTCACGGTTTGAAAGTGAGTTTGCCAGGGCATTGATTGAAATCATGTTGCGCTTAACGTCGTTGATGTTACTGAAGAAGCCCAGAATGTCCATTCCCACTGCCATGAGTGCAAAAGGTCCAACGTGGAGTGCAATCTCTGCGTTGGAAAGTGAACGGTTGGCAGGAATGAAGAACATACTCATTGTGATTGCGGCAAGTCCCAGAAGTCCGAAGGCACCGCTTGTTACGGAACGGCTCACAAGACTCATTGTCTGGTATTCAGATCTGTAGGGAAGCCAGCTTGCATTGCGTTCAATACTCTGCATGTAAAGGATGTAGGTGTAAAGGGAGAACACAAAAGTAAGTCCTACCATGAGGGTAAGTTCATAAAGGAAGGGAGATTCTGACCCGAAGGCAACGTACTCTAATCCTCT
>JAEEKM010000312.1 GCA_016282455.1 Treponema sp.
GTAACAGTGGACACTGTGCTGTTGGTAAGTGACGGCGACAAGGTTTCCGTAGGTACTCCCTACGTAAAGGGCGCAAAAGTAACACTTGAAATTGGTGAGACTTTCAAAGACAAGAAAGTTCTTGTTTTCAAGTACAAGAGCAAGAAGGACTATCACCGCTTCATTGGTCACAGAGAGCAGTATACTAATGTGACCGTTAAAGACGTGGTGCTTGCATAGTTTTTAGGAAAGTATGTGACCGAGGTTGTTCTGGTCTGCGGCAGGGAAGGTGAGTTCAGGCGCGTAAGTGCCAGCGGACATGCATCTTTTGCCGCCAGGGGTAAAGATATTGTGTGTGCGGCGGAGACAGTTCTTCTTCGTACAGCCCTTGAAGTACTCCAGAAAAGCCCGGAACTGGAAGTTTCCTTCGATGCCGGTAAGCGGGGCCATTTGAGCTTTCAGGCTTCCGGTAACAGCAAGGAACGGCTTTGCTGTGTGGCGGACTTTCTTCGTGAAGGTTTAGGGGAACTTTCAAAAGAGTATCCCGGGAACATAAGTTTTCGGGAAGAATCTGAAAATTAAAGCTTACAGTCTGGTGAAAACCAGCGGAGGATTAAAATGGGAAGAACGAAAGGCGGTAGCGGTGCTAAAAACGGCCGTGATTCAAACCCTAAAGTATTGGGCGTAAAAAGATATGGTGGAGAACTGGTTTCTGCCGGTTCTGTTCTGGTTCGCCAGCGTGGTACTCGCATTCATCCCGGTGACAATGTAGGTCGCGGTGGAGATGACACACTTTTTGCAAAGGTTGACGGAACTGTAGTTTATGCAGATCGCCGTAACCGCAAATACGTTTCAGTAGACCCTGTACAGGCTGCTGAGTAAGCGTTATTGTAAGGAGCACCATTTCTTCGTTTCATAGGTTCTTAATACCATAATGATACGGGTAAATTGTGTGCTCTGTCTTTGTGACGTGTGAATGCCCGGTATGGAAAACCATGCTGGGCTTTTTTTATTTCAGGAAGGAAGTATGATTCAGTTTGCTGACGAGGCTACAATCAGGGTAAGCTCTGGTAAGGGAGGAAACGGCTGTGTTTCTTTCCGCAGGGAAAAATATATTCCCGATGGTGGTCCAAACGGAGGAGATGGTGGTCGCGGCGGAGACGTTATTTTTTGTGTTAAGCGCAATCTCCGAACTTTAGCCCATCTCCGCTTTCATCAGATTTATAAGGCAAAAAACGGTCAGGACGGAATGGGCTGGAATCGTTTTGGAAAAGACGGTGAAGACGTTGTAATTCCAGTTCCCCCGGGATCAACCATAAAAGATGCAGTTACCGGAGAAGTTATTCATGACTTTACCGAAGAAAATGAAAACGAAGAATTCCTCTTTTTAAAAGGCGGTAACGGCGGCTGGGGAAACGTTCACTTTAAGAGTTCTACAAACCAGGCACCCAAAATTGCAAACAAGGGTATTCCCGGTCAGGAAAGGGAACTCTGCATTGAACTTTCCATTATGGCAGATGTTGGTCTTGTAGGATTCCCTAACGCAGGAAAGAGCAGCCTTCTTGACCTCTTTACAAATGCCCGTCCAAAAATTGCTCCCTATCCCTTTACGACAAAAGTTCCAAACCTTGGAGTTCTTCACGTAGATCAGGATACGGACCTTATCATTGCAGACATTCCCGGAATTATAGAAGGTGCCAGTGACGGTGCTGGACTTGGAATCAGATTCTTAAAGCACATAAGCCGCACTGCAGGTCTTCTTTTCATGATTGACTGTTCTGACGAAAGCTGTTTTACCGCCTACGATTCACTTCTTCATGAACTTGATGCCTTTGGCGGAGACCTTCTTTCCAAACCCCGCATTGTTCTCTGCAACAAAATTGATGTTGAAGGGGCAAAAGAAAGGGCAGATGCAGTTGCAAAAGCCATTAAGGAAAAAGAACCTTCTACCAGAGTGATTGAAACTTCCGTGCTCGAGCATATTCACATCCGTGAAGTAAGGGAATCAATCGTAAACCTTGTTCGTGAAATGGAACGCCTTCGCACTCCCGGAAAAAATCATGCCCAGAAACCGGGTGAAAAATCCGCCTTCCTTGCAAGCCGCTCAGTTGACGACAGCATGGAAGAACAGTTTCCAGGAAGCCAGTAGACTTTTCCGGAGGAAAGCCTTATGAAAATTGCAGTTCTGGGGGGAAGTTTTAATCCCATTCACATAGGTCACCTTGCCCTTGCAGATGAAGTCTGCGAGAGTTTGGGTTACGACCGGGTGCTTTTTATTCCGGCCTACAACCCGCCCCACAAGGAACTTCAAACCCTTGTTACCCGAGAAGACAGAATGGAAATGGTACGCCTTGCCTGCCAGGATGACCCCCGTTTTATTGCAGAAGCCTGTGAAATGGAAAGGGGAGGCATTTCCTATACCTACGACACAGTCTGTGTTCTTGAAGAAAAATACAGGGATGTACTCGAAGGAAAAATTGCCCTCATACTGGGAGACGACCTTCATTCAGGTTTTCATTTATGGTATAAGGCAGAAGAACTTTCCCAAAAGTGCGATTTAATACTTGCCCGTCGTCCGCCTGTTTCTCTGGGAAAAGCCTCCGTTGCAAATCATGCCCGTGGTGCTTACGGAAACCTGCCCCAGGAATTTGACGTTTCAAAAGAAGTGCTTTTTAAAAATGCCCTTTTCATTCAGAATCCTTTTCTTTCCATAAGTTCAACCGATATCCGAGAACGCTGTTCGGAAGGAAAAAGTTTCAGGTACCTTGTTCCCAGTAAGGTTTTTGAGTATATTAAAAATGGTGGATTGTATGCAGCCCATTGATGTAGAACTAATTGAAAAAATCCGTTTGTACACTCTCTCTGCCGTAAAAAAAGGCCGCTATCAGCACAGCCTTCGGGTGGCAGAAATGGCCCTTCTTTTAAGTGCCCGCTACGGGCTTGCAGGAGATAAAGCCTATCTTGCAGGAATTGCCCATGACATGTGTAAGGACCTGGATGACGAAACCCAGCTTTCCCTTGCCTCGCATGACGGTATGGAAATTACCCCTGTGGAAGTAAAGAAACCCGCTCTTCTTCACGGCAGGGCAGCGGCAATAAAACTCAAGCGGGACTTTGGTGTGGATGACCCTGAAATTATTGAAGCGGTTGCCAAACACACCTTTGGCGGAGAAGACCTTTGTCCTCTTGCAAAAATCATTTATGTTGCAGATAAGATTGAGTGCGGACGTCCTCAGTCAAATGAAGAATACAGACAGGAACTTTTAAAAAAAGACCTGAACCATATGTGCCTTGCAGTTTTGCAGGAAAACCTTGACTATCTTTCCCAGAGGGGAAAAGAAGTTGCACCCGTAACCTTAAGGTTCAAGCAGAGTCTTGAAA
>JAEEKM010000313.1 GCA_016282455.1 Treponema sp.
GAAAAATCAAAGGTCATGCAGGTGCGGTCAATGTCCTTCTGGGGAATGCCATTTTTGCAGAGGGACTTTAAGCACTCCCTTACAGTTTTTTCAAGGGCAGCAGCATTTTTTTCTTCTACTCCACGCAGTCCGATTGTCATTGTGGCATAACGGCTCTGAATGCTCTCTCCGCTCTGGGGTGCAATATCCTGACCAATTCCGCTTTCCACAAGTGCTTTTGCAACCGGGGCACAATCATCTCCCCACAAAAGCTCGCCCAGGAACATCATCTCCAGGGGGAAAACTGAAGCATCTTCTTTGTCTGCGCCACGTCCCACCTGCCAGGTAAGGGCTGCAACAGAACGTCCGGAAGTGTTGTTTTCATCAGAGGGACCAAGGGCCTTTACCCTGTGTTTAACAGGCTCGCTTAAGTTTACGTAAGGAAGGGAGGATTTTTTTCCGCTGTTTTTTAAGCGGCACAAAAGTTCCTTTTCTATAAAATCCAGCTGTTCTTCCGTTGGAATGTTTCCGTACAAAAAGAGCAGGCAGTTTGCAGGGCAGTAATGTTTTTTATGAAAAGCCCTAACCTGCTGTAAAGTCAGATAGGGAATCTCAAGCGGGTCTCCGCCTGAATCTTTTTCATAAGAAGAGCCTGAAAAAAGAGCGGCATCTATGGCATCATTTGCAACTCCGTCAAAGGAAGAATAATTTCCTTTCATTTCATTGTAAACAACTCCCTGAATGCTTGCCTTTCCATTTTCATCCAATTCAAGCCGGTGACACTCCTGCATAAATACTTCCGGTTTTAAAAGGGGAAAGAAAACTGCATCTGCATAAACGGAAAGAAGATTAAAGTATTCTTTTTTAACGGTTGTACTGGCAGGAAAAACAGTTCGGTCACTTGCAGTGTAGGCATTAAGGTAGGTGGTAATATTCTGATTTGCAAGACGGGTAAAAACATCGCGAAGGGGATATTTTTCCGAGCCGCATAAAACGGAGTGTTCGAGCACATGGGCAACTCCGCTTGAGTTATCGGAAGGGGTACGGAAGGCAAAGGCAAAAAGATTTTCTTCGTCATCATTTAAAAGATGAAAAACTTCAAGACCTGTTCTCTGGTGGCGGAGAAATATTCCCTTTGAAGCACAATCAGAAACATCAACTGTGTCTATAACTTTAAAACCTTTGTACATCTGATTTTTTTTCATCATACATAAACCTCACCGTCATCTCTTCCCTCTATGCGAAGGTCTCCCCTTTCCCAGGCACGGCGCAGAATGGAAAAGAACTGTGATGTAATGCGCTCGCAGTCAGACTTAAGGACTTTTGCATGAAGACTTTCTTCTTCGAGAACTGTGTCTCCCCTGCCCTTAGAAATATTATGAAAGATTTTTGAACGGAAGTCTTCGCTTTTTCCCCGGATTAAAAGCATAACATCAGTGTCGCTCATCTGACGCAGCTGTTCCTGCAGGAAACGGTCATCACAGGAAACAACATCTTCTTCGGTAAAGAGACGCTTCCTTAAATCTGCACCAAGGTCGGGGTCCTGTTCACTTAAGGCATTGATAATGTTTCCTTCCGCAGAGGGATCCATGCGCTTAAGGATTTGTGCAAGAACTCCCCTTCCGTCAAGGTTCTGGGAATTCTCCGTGTTCTGGGTGAGCATTTTTTCGTGCAGGCTTTTGTCAATGTTGGCAATAACTTCCGGGGCAACCTTCTGCATTTTTGCAAGACGAAGTACAATTGCACTTTTCTTTTCAGGCTCCATGGCATTTATTACCTGGGCGGATTTTTTTGGCTCCAACTGTGAAAGAACCAGTGCCTGAACTGCAGCACTCTCTCCGTCAATCAGGATTCGTATTCTTTCCGGGTCTGCATCTGCAAGGTACTCAAAGGGACGTCCACCCGGAAACTTTACGCTTTTGGAAATAAGTTCTTCTGCTTTTTCACTGCCATAGGCTTTGGTAAGAATTGTACGGGCTGTATCAAGTCCGCCTTCTTCACGGGCCTTTACCACAAGGGAATCAAATTCTTCAAGCACCGCTTCTGCTTCTTCAGGGCTGATGCTTTTTATTGTGGCAATTTCAGGAATGATTTTTTCAGTCTGCTCTTCGGTAAGGTGGGGTAAAATTTTTGCCGCTTCATCTACACCGATGATAACGAGAAACTTTGCAACCCTGCGGTAAATGCTTTCTTTTTCACCGGGCTTTACTTCCTGCTGTGGAACTTTTATCATGCCACCGGAAGTTAAGTTTGCGGCTGCCCTTTTTACATCCTCGCTGGTGGTGCTAGTCTTTTTTTCAAACCAGGTGCCGGTGCGGGAAGCAAGTTCTGCCTGCTTTTCTGCCTCAGCATCTTTTTGCTTTGTAAGTTCGTCTATCTTTGTATTGATTTTTTCAAAAACAGCCTTATGTACTAAAGGTTCATGACCGGGTTCTGCATTGCGGCGTATTTGTCTTGAAATACTTTCCGGCCTCTCTTCATCATCTTTTCCAGCCTTCCTGTATGCGCGAAGACCGTAATCATTCATGTTCATGGCAATATTTTAATTCAAATGCGACGACTTTACAAGATAAAAAAACATTAACTTTTATTTTAATTTTCCGAAGATATAGGTAAGGAAGTACAAAGATGGCAGTAAACGGCATTTCTGGAATAGGCATAACGGGAACTCTCTCTGACGGCAGTTTTGCAAACAAAGCGGCACAGGCTCAGGCAGAGCATAAGAACTTTATGAACCTGGTGAATGAAATGACGGCCCGTGCTTCAAGTGGTGTATCTTCCAGTCAGGTGCTTTCGGGAAGCCGTGTTAACGGAGATTACAAGCAGGGTTTCCACGGCACCTACACTGGAGAAAAAGACAAAAGTGCAAAGCCCCAGGGTTTTGCGGCAAACACCACAAACTCAAAGGGAAAAACTCCTGTCATTGACAGAACAAGTGCCCTTTACGAACAGAGCATGGAAATGGAAAACTACCTTGTAAAAAACATGCTCTCTTCCATGCGAAAAACAATCCAGCACTCAAGTCTCTTTGGCGAAGAAAATGACTACGCCCGCGAAATGTACGAAGACATGATGTACGACAACTACGCCGAACAGCTTACAAAAACCGCAGGTCTTGGTCTTGCAGATCAAATCTACATTGAACTTTCAGGTCAGAGATAGAAAAGAGATCTAAAAAAGCCAGCGGTTCAAGGTCTTTACAAGTCTTGCAATAGATTTTTTTGTCATTCCCCCCATCATACCTATTCCGCGAATGGGCATTTGCAAAGCAAAATGACTGGTATTCTTCTTTTCCTGTTTTGAACCTTCATCATACTTACCTGCCATGTGGAGAATAATGGGTTTTGCAAACTTAAAAAGCAGGGTTGATTTTACAAGATCCTGTAAGGTTGTGTTCTGGTCAAAGGGCTTACCGATCTTAGGGTTTTCAGGAACCTTACGCCCAAGAAGTTTTTCAAAATCTTCACGGGTAACATTCTGAATGTTTTTTGCATCCCCGTAGGCAGACTGATTTTTATAAAAATCACTTTCGTCAATAAAGTTTCTGCTTCTTTCCACATTAACAGAAAGACTCTGACTTTCGCGGTTTACAAAATCTGTCATGGCTTCTACAGAAAGGGAATAAAGGCCGCCCTGTACTGCAAAATCATGAGCAGATCGATTGTAGTATGAAAAAGCAGAATAAGGGATTGTAAGAGAAATCGTGCATTCTTCCTGAGGCTTGAGGAATACTTTCTTAAAGGCAGCAAGTTCTTTTTTGCAGGAAAAGACCAGGGGATTTTCGTTTGAAACATAAGCGCATACTACACTGGCTCCGGAGAGGGAACCTGTATTTTTTACTTTTAACTTAAGTTCAAGTTCTTCATTTTCCTTAAGTGAAGTTTTTGTTGAAGAAAGAGAGTTAATGGAAAAAGAAGTGTAGCTTAAACCATGACCGAAGCGGTAAAGGGGCTCTACACCGCCTGCATCATAATAGCGGTAACCTGAAAAAATACTTTCCCTGTATTCACACACCCGTCTGTTTTTTAAGTACCAGGGGTAAGAGGGAATATCTTCTATTTTTTTAGGCCAGCTTTGGGCAAGACAGCCGGAAGGATTTACTTCTCCCATAAGAAGTTTTACTGCCGCTTCACCAGACATTCCGCCGGCCAGTCCCACATACATAACCGCTTTAAGTTTATTGTAGCAGGGAATGTGAACAGGACTTCCTGAGTGAAGGACAAGAACACAGTTTTCATTAGTATGGCAGAGACGGTCAATTAAAAGACCAATACCTTTTGGCATTGCAAGGGTATTTCTGTCAGAACCTTCCGATTCCGAAGCAGGTGGAAGTCCTGCAAAAATAAAGACAAGATCTTTTCCCTTTGCAAGATTAACCGCTTCTTTTAAAAGTTTTCTGCTTGTCCAGCCTTCCTCGTGGTAACCCTTTGCATATTTGTAATTTATGCCGCGTTCATCAAAAGCATCCAGGGCACTTACAACTTTTACGGGATTAACTTTACTTGAACCTGCTCCCTGGTAACGGGGATGCTTTGCAAAACGTCCAATTACTGCAATATTTTTTTCTTTAGAAGCAGGTAAAAGCTTATCCTGATTTTTTAAAAGCACTGCACTTTCTTCTGCAATCTTTAAGGAAAGGGCAAGGGATTCTTCTTCCGTATATGAAGGAGTTTTTTCTTCTGAATGAAGGAGACTGAAAGTGATTACATTCTCTGCAGCATCATCAAGTCTTTCCTGAGGAATAAGATTTTTTTCTACTGCATCAAGAACAATTTCATCGGTTCCTTTACAAACACCGGGCATTTCAAGATCAAGACCGGAAGCAAAACTATTTACTTCGTCGTTTAAGGCACCCCAGTCGGTAAGAAAGAGTCCCCTGTAGCCCCATTTTTTACGGGCAATATCTTCCATAAGAAATTTATTTTCGCTTGAGTAAGTTCCGTTTACTTTATTGTAGGCAGTCATAATTGCATCAGGTTCTGCATTGCGCACCACATACTCAAAGGCACGAAGGTAAAGTTCAAAAAGTGCACGCTCATCAACTACGCTGTCAGAAACAAGCCTTAAGGTTTCCTGACTGTTAGCGGCAAAATGTTTTACACAGCAGGCAACTTTCTGACTTTTTATTCCCCTTACCACGGCAGATGCAAGCACTCCAGTAAGAAGGGGGTCTTCTGAATAATACTCAAAGTTTCTTCCGCACAGGGGATTTCTCTGATGATTCATTCCCGGGCAGAGAATCATGTCTATTTTCTGGCGGATTGCTTCGCTTGCAATAGAGACACCAAACTCTTCAAGAAGTTTTTCGTCAAAAGAACAGGCCGCAGTTGCACTTGCAGGATAGCAGACGGCAGGTTCACTTTTTAAAAGTCCCATGTGGTCAGAGACAAGAGGCTGCTTTCTTAAACCAAGTGGACCGTCACTTAAAAAACTAACGGGAACAGAATATTTTTCATTTCCGTTTACACGCCAGAAATCTTTTCCCTGCAGAAACAAAGCCTTTTCTTTATTTGTCATGGCACTTACAATTTCATGTGCCCTTCTTTTTCTTTCTTCAAAACTCATCGTTTACTCTCCAAAAGGCTTTTATTTTTTACAAAACTCAAGTGCAAGTCTGTAAGCTTCAAGTACCTGTCTGGTTTTGTCTGCGGCTACTTTTTCAAGCACCTGAGAGGCATTGTTGTGGTCAGGATGATAGTAGCGGAGTTTTTCCCGATAGGCAGTTTTTATTTCATTTTCACCGGCAGAAGTTTCAAGGCCCAGTAATTTAAAAGCGGCTTCAACCTCTGGAGAAAGACTTTTGTATTCGCTTGTATGAAAGATTGTTCCTGTCTGCGACTGAGTGTAGTTTCCAAAAGCAGCCCGGTCTTTTTCCATCTGATCGCGGATTATTCTTTCCCGTTCTTCACGGCTTCTTCTTGCATTTTCTTCGGAAGCGGCATTTGCTTTTTTTGTCTCTTCATCACTGGAATCATCTTTGGTAAAAAATGAAGAGGCTTTTGGAGAAAGTTTTTCTTCTGCAGAAGGTTCTTCTTTTTTTTCAACCTTTACAAACTTAACTTTTCCTGCCTCAAGAGTTTCACTCAGTAAGTCTCCCAGTTTGTCATACATTCCCATCGTCAAGCCCCCACTCGGAAAGCTTACGCTGCAGGGTTTTTCTGCCAATGCCAAGAATCTGTGCAGTGTGGCTCTTGTTGTTTTTGTTTGCGGCAAGGGTTTCCTGAATGATTGTTTTTTCTGCTTCTTCCAGAGTGACACCCATTGGCACAGAAATACAGTCACTTCCGTCTCCGCTTCTGGAAGACACTGTCGGCGGTAAATCTTCAAGAGTAATTTCCTCTCCGGAGCACATTACCACTGCGCTTTCCATGCAGTTGCGGAGTTCACGAATGTTTCCCGGCCAGTCGTATTTGAACATTGCAGACTTTGCACGATTGTCCACGCCTTTTATGTTTTTGCCGTTCTCCTTATTAAACTCATCAAGGAATGCAGCCATGAGTAAGGGAATATCATCCTTGCGTTCCCTTAAAGGAGGAACATGAATGTGAATTACATTAAGCCTGTAATAGAGGTCTTCACGGAAGTTACCAGCCTTTACTTCTTCTTCGAGATTTCTGTTTGTTGCGGCAACCACACGGACATCAACTTCTATGGTCTGTTCTCCGCCTACCCTTTCAAACTTTTTTTCCTGCAGTACGCGAAGAATTTTTATCTGAGTACTTTTATCTATCTCTCCGATTTCATCAAGAAAAATTGTACTTCCGTGGGCAAGTTCAAAGCGGCCCTTCTGCAAATGATCGGCACCGGTAAATGCTCCCTTCTCGTGACCAAAGAGTTCACTTTCCAGAAGGGTTTCACTAAGGGCGGCACAGTGCACGTTAATCATAGTCTTGTCTTTTCTGGAAGACAGATTGTGAATTGCACGGGCAACCAGTTCTTTTCCCACACCGCTTTCGCCTGTAATGAGGACACTGGCTTTACTCTCCGCAACTTTTTTAATTGTGTCCTGAACCTTCTGCATTGCGGCGGAAGTTCCAATCATGCCCTTAAGGGAGCCTGCATCTTCCACCTGCTTTTTTAACTGCTGGTGCTGAAGACTCATCTCCCGGCTTTCGAGGGCACGTTTTACAATCATTCCCAGCTGGTCAAGATTAAGTGGTTTTGTAAGAAAATCATAGGCACCGTGGCGCATTGCATCTACGGCACTGTCAATGCTTCCGTGTCCGGTTAAAACAATAACCGGAATACCAGGAGTTTCGGCAGTAACTTTTGCAAGTACCTGTTCACCGCTCATACCGGGCATACGAAGGTCTGTAATAACAAGATCTATGTCGCCTTTTTCAATAAGGGCAAGTCCTTCTTCTCCGCTGGAAGCAGTTTTTACATTGTAGTCTTCCATTTCAAAGTTGGCGGCAAGACCTTCACGAATATTTTTTTCATCATCAATAATCAGCAAGGTGAATTTCATTTCTCTGCCTCCCTGCTTGCATCAGTGATAAGAAGAGTGCTTTCTTTTGGAACAGGAAGAGTAATGACAAAGCAGGTACCCGCCCCCTTCTCCGAGTGAACGTTTATGTCTCCCTGGAATTCCTTTATGATTTTATAAACCATTGTAAGTCCAAGTCCCGTACCGTCAGCCTTTGTTGTGTAATAGGGTTCAAAAACACGGGAAAGAGTTTTTTCATCCATACCGCAGCCGTTGTCTGCAACCACAAGATAATAGTGACCTTCTTTTAAGTAAGACTCAACAACAAGTTCACCGCCCTTGTCGGGGAAACGTTCTTTTATTGCAGAGAGTGCATTCTGGCAGAGATTGGTAACCACTTCGCGAAGTAATTTTTCATCTGCCAAAAGACGGGGACTTTCGTGACAGAGCTTAAGACGCACTTCCACACCTTTTCCCTTAAACTCAGGAATAAAAAACTGAACCATGCGTTCTACAACTGAATCCGGTTCACACAAAGTCATTGTTGCCTGAACGGGACGCACTGCAAAAAGAAAATCAAGAACTATTTTGTTAAGGTTGTCAATTTCTTCATTAACAATATCCAGATAGTGCTCGGTAAATTTTTCAGGCGGAAGTTTACCGTCTCCTTCCCTCTGTTTTTTTATTGCCTTTTGCAAAAGCTGAATGTGAATGCTGATTGCACCAAGAGGATTTTTTATTTCATGAGCAACAGATGCCGCAAGATTTGTAAGGCTTGCAAGACTTTCCATTCTGTGAAGAAGAATTTCCTGCTGACGTTTTTCCGTAATGTCTTCGATTGTAATTACAGAACCTTCAACACAACTCTGGCAGAGTCCTGTTTCATCCGTAGTTTTTTTTACAAAAGGAAGAATGCGGAGAGTTACAAAACGAACTTTATCTCCGACAGTAAAAGAAAATTCACTGCTCACATTTGTTTTTTTATTCAAAGTAGATTCTTTTATGTAAGCAGAAATTTCTTCGTACTGAATAAAATCCCAGGCCATTACAAGCTTATGTTTTTTACCCTGAGAAAAAGAAAAAGAAAGCAGCCGTTCAGCCGCCTTGTTGGAACGCAGTAGTTTTCCGTCTGAATCAAGAAGAAGAATGCCTGTATACAAACTGTCCATGATTGCAGAAAGCGCATTACTTTCATCTTCAAGAGACTGAATGAGAAACTTTACCTGCTCTTCCGGCATTTTGGAGATTTTTTTTAAGGCCTTGTTTACAAAGCTGTTCATTGATTTTCTCCCAGGCCCTGCATAAGCACTTTATTTAAAATACCGCCGTTCAGATAATTTATCTGCATTAAGTTTCTGGCAAGAATTTCCAGAGCAGACTGAACCGTCAGGTTATAAACAAAAACACTGTTCTGGGCATTCATAACTTCTTTAAGAATGCTGGAGGAAAGTTCAGAACCGGCAGGTGTTTTTGCAAGAGGCTTTTGTGCCTCAATGATTCCTTCAAGAAAAAGACGGAAGGTAGACTTGGGAATAAAATCACCACAGGCACTTATGACAGAAGGAATATCGGGAACATGACCTTCTGTAATGGAAAGAAAATATTTTGAAGCAAAGTGGTAGAGCACATCAGGAGTAACCGGAAGATACTGCTGCATGAAGCGTTCAATGGTCTGGGGCATTGCACTCTGACCAAAGGAACTCTGGTAATGAAAGACCCGCTTCATTACTTCCTGCTGGTGTTCTTTTGTGCGTTCAAAAAAATTATAGGTTCTTACACGGGAAAGAATTGTCGGAAGAATGGCTCCCCTGTTTGCAGTCGTAAGAACAAACTCTGTGTTTTCAGGAGGTTCTTCAAGAATTTTTAAAAGGGCATTACGGGCACTTTCCTGCATCATGTCTGCATTTTCTATGATGACAACTTTTTTTCCGGAAGAGGAAGTTCTTCTTGCCCAGGCAGACAGGTTGCGGATTTGTGAAAAGGGTAAAGAGGCATACATGTAGCCTGACTCAAGTTTCTCGCAGTTTTTTTCAATAGAGTCCAGAAGTTTTTGAAGTTCTTCCGGCTCGGGAACAGTTCTTCCCGGGGCTAAGAGTTCCATGTCTTCATCAATTGCCTGAACAATTGGTGCAAACTTTGAAAGTTTATCTTCACCTTCCCAGAGAAGCGGACTAAAACGGGCAGTAAGTTTTCTTACGGAACGTAAAAAAAGAAATCGTGCCGCCTCAAGATGACGGGAGTTCTGTGCGTTTTGTGCAAGGAATGAAGCCTTTGCCGCCGCAATTTCCAGAACACGACTACCAGCTCCAAGTAAAAGCATGGTATGGGAAGTGAGGGCTTTATTCTGCTGACAGTTTTGACAAGTGCAGTTCCATGCAGCTTTTTCTCCGGGCGCAGTACATGCAAAAGCACGCACCAGTTCAAGGGCAGTGGTAAGTTTTCCTGAAGCCACAGGACCTGAGAGAAGAATTGAACCTGGAAGCCTGGACGCTTTCATGTCAGCCTGAAGAAGATCACAGGCACTCTGATGGAGCACATTGTCAAACATAAATTAAATGCCGCTTCCTATTGATTCCTGAATTGTCTGTGTGGTTACTTCTCCTGCTTTTCCAAGAGCGGCAGTAAAGGAAGTAACAGACCACTGAACTAAGGGATCAAGGATTTTTGCAAAAGTACTCTTTGCAAGAAGTTCCGTTACATCAAACCAGGGCTGGGCTTTAAGGGCGACAAGAATCATTACCACAACAAGCAGTCCTTCTACAAAACCAAAAACAAGCCCAAGGATTCTGTCTAACTGACGGAAGAGACCGGCAGAGAAAATTCCCTTAAAGATTTTTTCAACAATCTTTACAAGAAGGAAGGCAACAATAAAAATCAGAACAAAAGCAATTACAACTGCAAGCCAGTGGAAGGGAACAAGATTTTCAAACTGAATTGCAAGTTTACCGCAGAAAATTACGGCAGACCAGAGACCAAGAATCGGAGCTAAAAAATCAAAAACTCCGTCAAGAAAACCTTTTAAAAATCCAATCACACCAAAGGCAAGAACAACTACTAAAAAAACTAAATCAATAACCGGCATTTTTTTCTCCTTAAACTTTTACCTATTTAAAATCAGATTTGCAATTTTACGGGCAGCCCTTTCATCTCCCTTAAGGACTTTACATGCAGCAGAACATTTATTTCTTTCTTCTTCTGAAAGAAAAACTTCAAGTGCGGCACGGAGGTTTTCACCTGTGGCTTCCGGTCCTGCAAGAACTTTTGCACAGCCGCGCTCTTCTACATAACGGGCATTGTCCACCTGGTCTCCGCGGGTTCCAGAACCACAGAGGGGAATTAAAACCATGGGCTTTTCACAAACCACACATTCCCAGAGGGAGTTGGCACCGCTTCTGGAAAGAACAAGGTCTGCGGCCTGAAGAACAGAAGGCATTTCTGAATAAATAAAAGCAAAGGGCATGTAGGAAGAATCCTTCATTTTCATTACATCCGGCCTCTCTTCTGCAAAGGCTTTTCCTGTCTGATGAACGACAATAAAGCGTTCCTTAAGCCAGTCAAGGTTTTCTACAACAAGGTCATTTATCTGTCTGGCACCAAGACTTCCGCCCTGAATAAAAAGTAAGGGTTTCTTCTGGTCTTTTGGAATGCCGAGAAATTGCCTTCCTGACTCACAAAGGTTTTCGTAAAAAACAGGACGAACGGGGTTTCCTGTTACAACGCATTTTTTTTGCAAGGCTTCTTTTAGATAATTTTTTGTAGCCTCATAGGAAACAAGCACTTTATCTGCAGAAGCTGCATTCAGACGGGTGGCAAGACCGGGAGTAAAATCGCATTCGTGGGTAAAGTATGGAATGCCAAGAAGTTTTGCAGCCCTGCAGGGAGGTACACTTACGAAGCCGCCTTTTGAAAAGAGAAAGTCCGGTTTGAGTTTTTTTAAAAGCCTTACCGCCTGGAAAAAGCCGTGAAGAATTTTAAAGACATCTACCAGGTTCTGGAAAGAAAAATATCGTCTTAGTTTTCCGCAGGAAATTCCGTAGAAGGCAGTTATACTTCCGCCTTCTGAAAGAAGATTTTTTTCAACAATGCCCCTGTCCATACCGGAAGCTGAACCAATCCAGTAAATTTCAAGGGGAATATTTTTTTCTTTAAAAAGAGAAAGGGTTTCGTCTGCAACAGCAATGCCAGGGTAAATGTGACCGCCGGTTCCTCCTCCCGCGAACACTATGCGCATCATTTAGCCTCTTTTACAGGATATTTTTCAAACAGTTCAACCATGCCGGGTTTCTTAAAGAGATTGGCATAAGCCCTTGCACTCATTCCCATGCCGTCCTGCTTATCTGCATCTGCTCCGTGAGAAAGCAGAAGTTCTACAATCTTTAAGTTTCCGTTACCTACTGCAAGTACAAGGATTGGCTGACCGTCGCTGCTTACAAAGGAAAGGTCTGCTCCCTTGTCAACAAGGAATTCGGTAAGCTCGAAGTTTTTTCTCCAGACTGCATCCATTACTGCAGAATAGCCTCTGTCGTTGGAGATTGCATTTATGTCGGCTCCCTTTTCCAAAAGCCACTTTACTCTGGAAACACAGTCGCTTCTTGTTGCAACACAGATTAAGGGAACACCGTCACCTGTGCGGGCATTTACATCCATTCCGCCGTCAACAAAGAGCTGGCAAAGGTTTTCGTTATCTTTGGAAATTGCAGTTGCAAA
>JAEEKM010000314.1 GCA_016282455.1 Treponema sp.
CGTTCTTGACCACCCATCCTCACCGCAACCTTCGGTTGCTATTGGTGTGGGGTAGATCTTGCTCTATGTTGAGCTGGCTTGGCCACCCATCCTAACCGCAACCTTCGGTTGCTATTGGTGTGGGGTAGATCCTGCTCTATGTTGAGCTGGCTTGACCACCCATCTTGGCCGCAACCTTCGGTTGCTATCGTAGTGGAGTAGAATCTACTATATGTTAAGTCTCCGGACCACCCATCCTAACCGCAACCTTCGGTTGCTATCGTAGTGGAGTAAAATTTACTCTGTGTTGAGCCGGCTGAATCAGAAGAAGGAAAAAGTATGAAAACAAAAGAGTTTTACGTTAAGACGATAATCTTTATCTTTTTTGGCATGATAATCGAAAGTGCTTTGTGTGCCCAAGAGGTATCGGACCAATTGAAGTTTTATGCCGTAAACAGCGTGGAAGGACTTAGGGTTCGTTCTGAGCCATCATTGAAGGGTAAAAAAATCGGCCTGTTTGAATATCAGGAAACCGTTGAATGTTTATCCCTTGCAAGCGAAAAAGTTGTTTTGGACAACATCAACGCAAACTGGTATAAGGTGAGGTCGGCCGATAAAAAATTGGAAGGCTATGTGTTCGGTGGATATCTGACACCCCTTCATTCAGTTGAATATTTTTCATCAGAAAGAAATATGTTTGAGCTTGATGAGGAAAAACTTTTGTCTTTAGTGAATGAGGTGAAAGGTTTTAAAACAGAATGGAAGGTGGAAGACGGACTTTATTTACCTTCTGTGGTTTTTATTCAATTTCCCACAATGAAAAGCAGATGCTTGAACGATGAAGATTTTGGAGTGGTGGTTAAAGACGGAAAAATTTATTTTTTCAACATTTATAACCAGAAAATAATTTTTGATGATCATGATGAGACCATAGAAATCGACTCTTTTTTTAAGCCGGAATTAGAGGAAAAAAAAGCCACAGAAAAAGAATACCGTGTTTATGGAAGTGATCGTTCCGGCGGTGGTTCCTGTGGCACAGTCACTTTTGACGGAAAGAACCTGAGAATAAATTTCTATTCCAGAAATTTTGGCGTTATCTACCGGGAGTCCTGTATCTTGGAGAAAAAATCCTCCAACGATAAAATCAAAATAAAATATAAATATTCTTTTCCCTTCTTTGCAAATGTCAGTGGAACCATAAATGCATATTCCTCAATCAGGAACACAAAGGAAGCAGACCTGGAGATACGGGGTAACCAGAGAAAAGTTTTGGAAGAATATGATGGATGGGGTCCTCTTTCTGATGAAGGAGAATTGAACATAGTTGAATTAACTGATTATCTTTTGGTTGATGGAGAAGCTTTTTATAAGGGAATCTACAGAGGAAAAGAAGTTTTCATAAAGTATGAGGATTTAACTGCTCAATTATTCTTCAGCAAAGAATTTATGGATGAAAAAATCTGGTCCGAGTGGGGAATGTAGAATCATTATTAAATATAACAAAGTCACTTCCGAAAAAATCGAAAACCTTGAATATGGAAATAAGATTTATCAATTATGATAAAGAGAAACTGGTTATAAACATTTATCTTATGGGGAAATAAACTGCCGGACAGAAACTAAAAATGAAAAGATTTCTACTGCTTATATGTTTTTCTCTTCTCACACTCTCTTTGTATGCCCATGGGTTCACTTTGACCGACCATTCAAAAATAAAAGAACTGTCATCATTTAAAATAATGGGAGTGATTGAGTTACGCACAGAAAAAGATTATTCCGCAGAAGTAAAATACAGAACGCTAAATCACGAAGGCGGAATGAAAGTAAAAGTTCTAGAAGTCCTAAAAGAAGATGTGCAGGACGGTGAATGTGGTAAATGGTTTTATGTTCTTCTCACTTCCCCCATGTGGGTTGACAGCGGCGAATGGATAGAAAAGTATGAGAAGTTTTTAATTTTCCTTCCAGACGATCTGCCCCTGTTTGATTTTGAAGAATAAAAATGAATCTGGAAAACTAATTATTCTCCGGGTTGTATGCATGTATCTTCCCGGGAGTAAGGACGTAGATGGTTGAGTCAAAGTTCCAGCTTTCTTTACTTACCTGGAGGGTGGCAAAACTTGGGGGCTGACCTCCGCGCGGGCGGGCACAGCTTCCGGGGTTTAAGAGGAATACTCCGTTTGAGTGGCTTCTGAGGGCATAGTGGGTGTGACCGAAAATGCAGAGTTCTCCGTTCTGTTCGTAGGCACTCTGGGCAAGACTTTCGTATCCGTAAAAAAGTGAATGACGGTGACCGTGGGTTATGTAAAAGGGATGACCGCAGACGTTAAGGGTAATGCTCAATGGAAAAGAAAGGTGTTCGCCGTTTAAAACGTAACCGCCAAAATCATTGTTTCCGCTAACGGCAGCGACAACAGACGGTATGCATTTTGAGAGCACGCTGTCTGTTTTTGATTTTTCCAAAAGTCTTGTAAACTCAGAAAGTCCGTCTCCGCAAAAAACTATTGCATCGCATTTTTCGCCAAACTCAAGTATTGGAAGTTCAAGATTTGTTTCTGCACCATGAGAGTCTGAAAGTACAAGTAAGAGTGCCTTGTCTTTTTGTGAAAGTTCTTCTACTGCAGCAAGACTTCCTATGACAAAACTTCCGTCCTGAATGAGAGCATTCATCAGTTTTCTTCCATAACAAAATGGTTCACGGACTGAAGCCCGGTTTCACTGTCTGTGTAGCGGTGAACTTTTTTGTTTCCTGCAATAAACTGCACGTGGCGGATAAGTTCTGAGTCAGCCTTAAGGGGAGAGGGCAGGCTCATAATGTAATTTACAGATCGGCAAAGAATTTCTCCGGCATCTTCATCTATCTTTAGTTCTGTTTCTCCGTCAGTTGCTTCGTCTGTTGTACCCCTTGCATATTCAAGAACAAAGTTGCAGGTAGATTCTTCTCCAAGAATATCATCCTGAGGAAAGAAAGAAAATATACTGTAGGCAGGCTGACCTTCCCAGTCGTCCTGAAGTTTTGCAAGAGCGGCGTGGGTTCTTTCGGGAGCACCCATCATAATTATTCCCCTTACATTCTGTTCGTTTACAATCTCATACAGGTTTGAAATTCTGTTTCTGAAATCATCAGGATAGCGCAGGGGGAGAATGATTCCTCCGTCAGAGTAAAGCCCGAATTCTTCTGAGAGAAGTTTTTTTGTTGAAGTGAAAAAAGCCTCATTGTTAAAACCATAACCAAAAAGAAGAACGATAATTCCTTCGTTGCCGTTCCATCTGGCGTTGCAGTTCCCTTTTGAAAGACTGGAACCAGCGTCCGTTATGTTTTCTGCCACTTCAGTTACCTGAAGTAATATTTCATCTCCGCTGTCTTCGTATACTTCTTCCTGCTTCTGGCATGAAAAGAAAAGTGCAGAGACAAAAAGAAATGCCATAACAATGAGACTTGTCTTTTTCATCTTATGCCTCTTGAGAAAAGAGCATGCCGCTTTCTGCCCTGTCCGCATAAACTGAGTGTGCATTGCGGTATGGGTTTCTGAAGCCTGCAATCTGTGCCCTTACTTCCGTGATGTGTGATTTAAGAAGGTTTCTGTTCTTTTCGTTCTGTTCAAGAACTCTTACCTGAAGTGCACTCAGTTCATCCTGAATATTCATGATGGGTACTGCTTCATGAGGATTGTAGGTAGAGGCATGAGAAGACTCGTAGAGTTTCTGCATTGGAGTGATAACTTTCTGCAGTGCCTGAATGCTTCCCACAATCTGCGTTTCAAGTTCTGAGTGGGCAATAATTGCATCTGCGTCCTCAATGTGAATTTTTCTTTCCTGGGCTTCGAGAACGTTCAGGTATTCCTGAAACTTTGCCCTCTGTTCTTCAAGCAGTGAGCGGAATCTTCGGAGTATTGCAACGCGTTCATTCAGTTCTTCCTGTGAAATCTGTTCTGTCATGTTTTTCTCCTTAATCAGTTGTCTGATGATGAGTTACAATCAGCCCGTAATGTTAAGTGCGGGCCGAGCCGGTGGTATGTTTGACTGAGTGTTTGCCGTGCTGTTTGCTGCCTGAACCCATGAGTCTCTGAGTTCCCTGAGCATGGTGAGTACTTCGTTCATTTTTGTTTTGTCATGGGAGATGGTGCTGTCCAAAAGGTTTTTGTTAAAGTAAACGTAAAGGGACATGAGGTTCTTTGCAATTTCTCCTCCCTTTTCCATGTCCAGGCTCACTTCAAGTTCAGTGATGATGTCCTGTACTTTCTGAATGTGGTTTCCAAAACTTTCAATGCTGGAAGCCTGAATTTTGTTTCCCTCTCCAACAAGGGCAATTGCTTTTTCCAGGTGGTTTACTGCGCCTTCGTAGAGCATGACTACAAGTTTTCCCTGACTTGCAGTTTTTACTCCAA
>JAEEKM010000315.1 GCA_016282455.1 Treponema sp.
CGACCGTCGTGCAATCGTTATTTTTGCTGAGGACATGCAGAAGTTCCTCCAGGGTCTTGATGACTCCCTGCACTTTATTGAAAAAGACCACAAAGAAAGAGCAAAGGTTCGTGCTGCAAAGAAAGCTGAAAAAGAAGCAAAATACTCCGTAAAGAATGATGAAGACGAAGTGCTCGGTAAAAAAATCGTACGCAGAAAGGGTGAGAGTCGTCTTGTTTCAAGCCGCAAGGCAGAACGTGCAGATGACGGAATCAAGCGCACAGGAAAAGTAATTCACATTACATCAAAGAGAAAAAGCAGTGAGGACGAATCTTACTAGTAAGTAAAAGTTTTTCGCTGAATGGGAGATGGTCCCAGTTTTGCAAGGGCTGCCTTATGAGCTTTCGTAGGGTAGCCCTTATGTTTTGCATAACCATAGCCTGGGTAAAGTGCATCATAGGAAACCATGATTCGGTCACGTTCCTCTTTGGCAAGAATACTGGCCGCCATTACACAGGGGTATTTAGCATCCGCCTTAACAACTGCATGCACTTCGCAGTCTACTGGGGGAAGAGTATTTCCGTCTGCAATTGCAACAAGTGAAGAAAGGTCCGCCTGTGAAAGGCCGTTTTTTTCTGCCCAGAGGGGAAGTTTTTCTTTCATGGCAGAAAAAGCCCTTCGCATGGCTTCCATACTGGCACGCAGAATGTTCATGGCATCAATTTCTTCGTGGCTAACCAGGGCTACAGCCCAGCAGGCTTTTTCTTTAATTATTATTGCAGCAAGGGCACGGTTTTTTGGGGCATGTTTTTTACTGTCATTTAATATTTCAAAAGGAAAATCAGGCGGAAGAACAACAGCTCCTGCACTAACAGGTCCTGCCAGAGGTCCCCTGCCCGCTTCATCAAGACCGGCAAGAAGTTTTGCATTAAAATCCATTTTCATCATTCCCGGAATTTTCTTCAAGCACAGAAGCAGAATCTTTCCAGACAGAACTTGTGCCCCCGGTAGATTCAAGCTGAGCCGAAAACATATTATCTAAAAGTCTTGCCTTTACCGAAGAAAGTTCTACACTGCGGCCAATGTAACCGATAAGGCTTGTTGTACTTCTTTCAAGACTAAAAGTTCCACCGGTTAAACTAAAGTTCACGCAGGTGTTTGCAACAGAAGTAACCCTAAGGTTAGAAGCATTTACCTTACTTTCAAAAGCGTTTACTGCAGAAGTATAGGAATCAGCCTGAACGGTAAGTCCTGAGTTCTGCAGATTAAGGGAAGAACTTTCTGTGTCAAAGAGAATGCCGTCAAGGGCAAATACACCTACAAGCTCGCAGTTATTTACGCTGACTTTTGCATTTTTTGCAATAAGTGCCCGGGAAAGCCTTAACTTTTGGTCATCCGTGGTAAGGGCAGTAATTGCAGTACCCACGGAACGCTTTTCCAGTATGCAGTCAGACAGGGTAACGTCTGCATTTTCAAAAACTAGGGTTCCGTAAGGGGGAAGCACAAGATGATTTGAATTAGCAAGAATAATGCAGTTTCCGGTGATTTTTGTTTCTCCCTCCGGAAGGTTTACGTTTCCTGCAATATGAAGACGTGTGTCTTTACGGGAGTTTATTGCCTTTACCGCCTGCGCAAAGTTTGTAAATGGGTTTGAATAACTTCCGTCAGGTTCACTTGAAGCAGACTGAGAAAAACCTGTAGTGGAAAGATAATAGTTGTACTCGTCCACAATCACAGTGTATTCGGAGGTGGAACTTTTGTTTCCCGAAGAGTCAACGGCGTAGGCATTGAGTCTGTAAAAGGAAGCCATTTCTGAACGGGATGAAAGGGTAATTTCATGTCCGTCATAAAGTTTGTAAGAGGAAGAATCGTTTACAACTGCGTCAAGAGCAGCCCTGGAATTTTCTTCAAAACCTGTAGGTGAAGTGTAGGGAGAAGAAA
This sequence comes from Treponema sp., assembly GCA_016282455.1. Lineage (GTDB taxonomy): Bacteria > Spirochaetota > Spirochaetia > Treponematales > Treponemataceae > Treponema_D. The sequence goes on from JAEEKM010000315.1 coordinate 1,921, forward strand.
CTGCATAGTAAACGCGTGCATCTTCTTCTGCACTAATTCTCACATGCACTTCTGACCTTTCGTACATTCCCCTGCGGGACTTTGATTTTGCAGAAGTGGAAATAACCGGCGCTTCGGGAGGGCTGCGGTCTACGTCGTAAGGCATGGTAATTTCGCCCTGAAGCACATTGTCATAAAAAACGCGGAGTTTTAAATTTCCGCTGATGTGGTCTCCATAAATTGTATCAAGGGTCACTTTTGAAGCGGGAGCAGAATCTTTTGTGGCAAGTTTGTAACCGGTGACTGAATCATACCAGAAAGACATGGAACCGTCAGCATTAACAGCAGAAAGTACCTGTGGAAGAGGAGTAAGTTCGTAAGTGTAAACGGGGTTACCCTTTTCATAGGCAACGGACTGCCACCTTACGGTGTGTGTTTCATTTCTGTCTAATTCCAGAGGCTGTGTGTCGGCAGACCAGTAAGAGTCATCAATCTGGTAAATGAGCATCTGCCCCGTGTAGGTAAACTTTGTAAAGGAATCTATTTTAAATGGCACTTCCTTTACAAAACCCGGGTCAGAATAATGAGGCATTGCATGAAGAACAAAATGATACTTTGCAAAACCGTCAGTTACAGAAAGAGGTATGTAGCGGTCAAGGGAATTATCCTCGTTAAGGGTAAGTTTTCTGCCCTTAAGGTAGGGGTCAGTTCCGTTTTTTGCAGAATAGGTAAGGCTTTCGGGGATTACAAAATCTTCTCCTCCGACAAGGCGCTGAATGGGGCTCTGACTTATGTTCTGAATAAAAACTGCAAGTTCTGCATTTGAACCGCTGTAGTTAACGGGAAGAACATTATAGGGCACGCTAAAATCAGAACGTTCGCCGGAAGGAGAAACTGAAGTTATGCGGACAGTAACGGGGCCGGTTGCATCAATTACTACCGGGCCGTCATAGAAAAAGCCCTGCTCATAAGGGTCACTC
>JAEEKM010000316.1 GCA_016282455.1 Treponema sp.
CATCACAGATAACGGAAACATGATTCTTGACTGTACATGGAAAACTCCGGTTAATGCCAGTGAACTAGAAGATTCAATCAACGACATTACCGGAGTTGTAGAATGCGGTTTCTTTACAAAAAATCATCCCATTGCCTTCATCGCCCACTCTGACGGAAGCGTTGAACGCAGGGACTAATTCTTTTTAGAACAATCAGTTTACAGTTTCACGGGTCATCACCTCATCACGCACGGTTAGCGTAAGGGTGGTGCCCTTTTCTACTTCATATGGAATGGTAACGCTTTTTCCAGGATGGTTCATACTGATTATTGTTGTATTTTTTCCATCCGGTGCAAGAGCGGTAAGTTCCAGGGGCAGAGCATAGGGATACTCTGGAAGATTAGCCTTAAACACTCCTGCTACAGTAGTTGATTCTGCTACTCTCTGCGGAAGGGAAAGTTCCACCTGCACGCGGGAGTATGCATCAAGCACACTGCCCTTTTCCTGGCCCTGAGAAATTACTTTTGCATTTTTAATTCCCTCAGAAACAGAAGAAGAAATGTCAAAGGTAAGTTTTGATTCTGCCATGGCTTTTAGAAGGGAAGCAATGTTCTTTCCAACAAGTTCCGGCATGGAAGATTTTTCTACCGAATTACCGCCGCTTACCACAAAGAAAAGTGAAAGGGGTTCAATTACATGAGTACCTGCCTCAGGGAACTGGGCAAGAATTGTTCCCACCGGAGACTCATCAGACTTGTAAACGGGAGTTACAAGATGAACCATTACGCTTTCTCCTGCATAAAGGGCCTGCAGTCTCTTGCGGACTTCGTCTATATTTTTTCCGCTGAAATCTTCTATTACATCAAGAGGGGCTCCACGGCTCACGGTAAGGGTTACGCGGCGGTAAGCTTTAACGATTGCACCTGCGTCAGGGTTCTGTTCAAGAATCATTCCAGCATCATCAGGTGAATCAGAATACTTAAGCTGAATCTTTGGGTAGAGTTCCTTCTGCTGCATTTCAAGAAGAGCCGTAGTAAGATTTTTTCCCACCACATGAGGAACCATTACTTTTTCTGCTCCCTGCACTGATGAAAAGAAAACTGCAAGGCATACTACAATCATCACGAGGAAAGTTCCAATCACAGTGAATACCAGTGATTTTCCGGAACCGGAAAGATTGTCCATGTGTCCTGAAAATGAAGTGCGGAGTTTTGAAAAAAAGTTTTTAATCTTGTCTTTTCCGTCTGCCATAATTTTTCCTTACAAAATTATTCAAGTACAGTACCAATAAAATTACGGGCACCGTTCATGAAAGATTTATAGTCCATTGCTTTTTTTGTCTGCCACTGAAGTTCCGTTGCAATAAGAACTCCGTTTCCTGTCTGAATAAGGATTCCCCTCTGCTTGTTGTATTCAAGCACAGTACCTGGAACAGCACTTGTGTTTTTAGGAACACTTGAATCCTGATAGGCAATTTTTTCTGCGTCACGACCCTTTAGAATTCTTAACTGCTGTCCGTTTGCAGTAGTAAAGCATCCAGGCCATGGGGTGTAGGCGCGAATCTGTGCATCTATTTTTTCTGCAGAGTCCTTCCAGTTAATTCTTCCGTCTTCCTTTTTGATGATGGAACAGTAACTTGATTCTCCACGCTGAGGTGTAGAAGGAGGCAGCTCTCCGTTTCTTGCAGTGTAGCGGAGGATATTTGTAATTGCAATTCCACCATGAAGGGCATAAAGGTTCAGCAGACTCTGGGCAGTTTCTGTTCCGGTAAGGGTTGTTTCCTGCTGGTAAAGAATGTCGCCTTCGTCAATGCCAAGAGCCATCTTCTGTAAAGAAAAACCGCTGGTCTGGTCGCAGTTTAAAATTGCCTGGTTAACGGGAGTAGCCCCACGGTATTTGGGAAGAATAGAAGGATGCAGGTTTATTCCGCCATATTTGAAAAGGGAAAAAAACTTGGGGCCCAGAATATGTCCGTAAGCAAAGCATACAAAAATATCCGGGTGAAGGTCTGCAATCTGTGCCCTTTCTTCTTCGCGAATATGCTCGGGGGTAAGAATTGTAATTCCATCATCACGGGCTTCGTTCCATATCTGGGTGTAATGACCGACTTCTGTTGGTATGAGGTCAGAGTGACGGCCCTGGGTTGCGGGAGGATTAGTAAGCACTCCCACAATTTTATAATGCTCCTCTGGTAAAGAGGCAGACATGGCGCTGTCTTTTAAAATGAGTTCCAGTGATTTTGCGGAGGCGGCGGGACTTCCACCGTACAGAACTCTAAGCATTTACTTTGTTTCCTTTTTGTCTTGTTTTGCAGCTTTCTTTGCCGCAATACTTGCAAGTTTTCTTGCCTTTTCTTCTGCTTTTTTTGCAGCACGTTCAGCGCGTTTTTTAAACTGGTCTGTAGTCTGCTTTGCGAAGTCTTCATCTCCACGGTCAATGTAAAGAACCCCGTCAAGATGGTCATACTCATGCTGAATTACTCTTGCAAGAAGTCCCTCTGCATCTTCGATTGAAAATCTTTTACCGTTTTCGTCTAATGCAGAAACAGAAACTTTTCCGGGTCTCTTAATGTTCTCATAAACACCGGGAATGGAAAGACAGCCTTCTTCGTAGTCTACAAGATCACCTGAAGTTTTTGTGATTGTAGGGTTGATGAAAACACGGCGTACATCATCATCTGCAATGACTACAAAAAAACGCTTGGCAATGCCCACCTGGGGAGCGGCAAGTCCCACCCCGTTTGCACTTATCATGGTTTCAAACATTTCGTTCAGGGTAAGGCGGAACTGGTCATTTATTTCTTCCGGTGAAACTTCCGTACATTTTTCACGAAGTACTTCTTCACCAAGTTTATAAATCTTCATTCAGGATACTCCTCTACTTTTATTTTTGCAAAATTATATGTGTTCTCCCAGACGGAGACGGGCTGCTCTGGCGTGTCCACAAAGTCCTTCTGCATCTCCAAGGAAACCTGAAGCAGTGGCAGAGGCTTTTGCACCCTCCTGGGAAAGGTCTGTGCGTAAAGTGGTAACTGTCTTAAGGAAAACCCTCACGGAGAGTCCACCTGTAAAACGGGCACTTCCTGAAGTTGGCAGAGTGTGGTTTAAACCGGCAGCGTAATCACCAAAGACTTCTGCAGCACCGTGTCCTATGAAAAGGGAACCATAGTTGTGAACAAGGCCTGCAATGCGGTCCCTCTCCTTTCCTTCTGCAAGGGCAAGTTCCAGGTGCTCGGGGGCTTTTTTGTTTGCAAGAAGGGCGGCTTCATCAAGATCTTTTGTAATGATGATTCTTCCGCAGTTTGCAATGCTCTTTGAAGCAGTTTCTTTTGTTGCAAGGCTTTCTAGCTGTCTTTCAATTTCTGCGGCAACCTTTTCTGCAAAACTTCTGTCTGGAGTAGCAAGAACAGGCTGTGCCACAACATCATGCTCTGCCTGGGCAAGAAGGTCAGCGGCAACCCACTCAGGGTCTGCACTTGAGTCTGCAATAATGAATACTTCGGTAGGACCTGCCACCATATCAATTCCAACAGTACCGTAGACCTGTTTTTTTGCTTCTGCAACGAACTTGTTTCCCGGACCAACAATCACGTCTACGCGGGGAATGCTCTCTGTTCCAAAAGCCATGGCACCTATTGCCTGAGAACCGCCTGCTGCAAAAACTTTTGTTACCCCGCAAAGATAAGCGGCAGCCATAATGTTCTCGTCTGCGTAGGGCTTACCACCGGTAAAGGCTTTTCCGAGAAGTCCCTGTCCTTTTTGAGAGGCAATTTCTTTTTCAGAAGGGTGTACCCTCGGAGGTGTACAGAGAATTATTTCTTTTACACCTGCGGCAACTGCCGGTGCAACTGTCATGACAACTGTTGAAACAAGAGGAAATCTTCCTGCAGGAACATAGACACCTGCTCTTTCTACAGGAATTGTTTTCTGTCCCGTAAAAATTCCCTTTTCCAGTTCCACTTCAAAATCATCAAAAGACTCCCGCTGTTTTTTTGCAAAACGAACGGCAAGGTCACGGGAATAACAGAGAGATTTGTAAAGTTCAGGATTATTTTTTTCAAGTCTTTCTGCCGCTGCTTTTAATTCACTCTCCGGAACTTCAAGGGAAGCGGGCGAAGAAAGATCAAACTGGCTGGCATAATGATGGAGGGCAGCATCACCGTTTTTGCGAACATCGTCAAGAACATTGCGTACAGTATCAATACTTGCGCCAAAATCCCGTCCTGCAAAAAAGGACTCTTCAACGTCACTAGCGTTTTGAATGCAAATCATTTAAATGCCCCCATTTTTTTCTGGTAAACGATTGTAGCATATTTTTCATTCTTGTTCTATAAGGGGGCAAATTTATGTCAGGCAGAATAAAGGGAAATCAGTTTAACTCTCAGACTGGGTCAAAAACTTACGCTTAA
>JAEEKM010000317.1 GCA_016282455.1 Treponema sp.
AGGTTGCAAAAGAACGACTTGATGAAATGCAGGATCCTGAGCAGGGAATTCAGCGGGCTTTAGCAGACTACCGGGCTTTAGGATACTCGGAAAACTGGATAAACCAGCGACTAAAATCAATCGAAATCCGCAAAGACCTTACTGACGAATGGAAAAAGCACGGCTTAAAAGAGGGCGTTCAGTTTTCCACTCTTACCGACATTATTTACAAAACATGGGCAGGTAAAACTGCAAAAGAATATAAAGAATACAAAGGCCTCTGTTTTTTTGGAAGATGAGGAAGAAAAGTAGATGAGAGTGAATTATAAAAAATTGGAGATTATATACAGCCTGTTGATGTGCGCAATTCTGATTTTAAAGTTTCTCATTTGCTTTGAACAGGCTGAGAACTTTAAGAAATATGCGGAGTAAGGAGGAAATAAATGGGAAAAGAAGAATTATATGATGAGTTTATGAGATTATTTCCTTCTTCAAGACTTGAAAACCTTAAACTTGATGAATATACAAATCTTACCAAAGATTCATTTTGTTATTGGATAGAAAATAAACTAAATGACTGGGGAAATATTCATGGGGCTACCTCATATAAATTTGGTATCTTCCAATGGGGATCAAAACCTGAATTAGGAAAAACCAGTGTATTAGCTGACGAGAAATATGCATGGCAAAACAGATTTGGTAAAACAGCCGAAGAAGCTTACAATAATATTAAGAAACAACTAGTACAACTTGTAAACTATGCCGAAAAATTTGAGTTTGAAAAAATTGATTCAATCGATTTGAGCGAAATGTTCAAATGGAAAATTGCATTTTTATATTCAAACAAAAAACTTATTAACTGGTTTAGTAAAAATGCATTATTAAAATTTGCTCAATACTTTGGTCATGATGTAAATAATAAGACACCAACTTCAGAATTACAAAGAATTCTTTTGAATGAAAAAGGTGAAAAAACTCTGGATGACTTCAACAAACTATTGCAGCCAATCTGGGATAAAGTACAGGAAGATGGTGAATGGTTGCCTAAAGATTATAATCCTAATATTTCAAAAGAGATATGGATTGAATTAATTAAAGATAAAACTGTTTTTACAGAAAATGCATTAATTACTTTTGCGTGTTTGCATGAAGCAGCAATATCGACATGTACTGACATGGCAAAGGAATTTGGAAGAACAAAGAATTTTTATAACAACAATATTTGGCGTACAGGAGAACGTGTTTATAATAAAATCAACTGTCCACTTTCAGAAAGAGAAAATGGAGAAAACAGATACTGGCCAATATGTTGTTTAGCTAGAAATCTAAAAAATGGTCTCTTTGAATTTAAAATACGTAAAGAATTGCAGGATGCATTTGAAGAAACCGGAATTATAAAACAATTAAAATTATATGCCGATGAAGGAGATAAAAATATGGGAAAAATAGAAGATTATACAGAATTACTTTTAGAAAACAAAAATATAATCCTTCATGGAGCACCTGGTACAGGAAAGACTCATCTTGCAAAAGAAATAGCCAAAGCAATGGGATGCACAAAAAATGAAATTGGTTTTGTTCAATTCCATCCATCATACGATTATACAGATTTTGTTGAAGGGTTACGTCCGCAGGAAGGTGCTAGCGGTGAAATTATTTTTGAACGTAAAGATGGTGTATTTAAAAAGTTTTGTGAAAAAGCAATCCTTTCATCAAGTGATACAGAAAATATATGGAAGGAGTTAAATGATAACCCTACAGTTTGGAAAGTGTCTTTGGAAGGAACAGGAGATAATCCAACGCGTACAGATTGTATGACAAATGGATATATACGAATAGGTTGGCCTTCCTATGGAGAAGTTGCTGATTTTTCAAATTTTTCTGGATACACAGAAGACGGTGGTAGTGTAGTTCTTGTTGCCTTCCAATCAAAAATGAAAGTTGGAGATATTGTATTATCATGCTATTCCGCTACAGAAATTGATGCAGTTGGTATCGTTACTGGGGAATATGAATATAGACCTGAAGGTGGAAATTATCCAAGATATAGAACGGTAAAATGGCTTGTAAAAGGAATTAGGGAAAATATAGTTGAGAAAAATCGTGGTAAATCATTAACTCTTGCAAGTGTATATAAACTATCTATTTCTATTCAAGATGTATTTGATATTGTTAAGAAGTATACTACGAATCAAAACCAGCATTCTGAATCAGTAAATGAAAATAATAAGGCTTTTGTTTTCATTATAGATGAAATAAATCGAGGTGAACTTTCAAAAATATTTGGTGAATTGTTTTATGCGATTGATCCTGGTTATAGAGGAATAAATGGGAAAATAAATACACAATATCAAAATTTAATTAAAGAAAATAATATTTTTTATACAGGTTTCTATATTCCCGAAAACGTCTACATCATCGGTACAATGAACGACATTGACCGCAGTGTAGAAAGCATGGACTTTGCAATGCGCCGTCGTTTCATTTTCGAAGAAGTTACAGCAGAAGACAGTGCAAAAAACATGAATCTTCCTCAAGAAGCAAAAGACAGAATGACTCGTATCAACAATGCAATTCATGATACTGAAGGTTTGAATGATGCTTACAAGATTGGAGGTGCATATTTCCTGAATGCAGATGATTTTGACAAACTTTGGAGAATCAAACTTTCTTCCTTGGTAAAAGAATATCTTCGCGGAATTGATGATGATGGTTCAAAATATCAAAAGATTGAGGATGCTTATTTTAATCGAAATACTAATAATTCCTCTCTAAATGATACGGATGATAATAGACCTACAGTTGAACAATGAGTCGAATTACAGTAATTGATAATACTCTTAATCAGAAACTTCCTCTTCCTAAGTTTAATCATGACTGTGAAAACCTTAGAAAAATTGCAAACAAAACTCTAGGCGATTTACAGTCAGAATCTGGAATTCTTATTTTTCCTCCAAGTATTGAAGATACAGATGATAAGATTAAAGATTCAGTAATTTTTACTCTAAAAGAAAATGATAATTACTTTTCCTTAGATACTGGAAATTTAATGGGTTTTATTGGGCGCAACGATACAGAGTTAAATATTTGTTCACGCTTTACTCATAAAATTGATGGCAAAATTTCAGAAAAAAATGATTTCTTCCTTCATTACATGCTGGAAAAGGTTTGTCACATAAATCTGATAAATTTAAAAAGTACTCGAACTCCCGACAAAATATTTGATCTTCTTCCTTTTTTATTTCCTCAATATCTCATAAGTGCATTAAGACAAGGTATTTATAAAGAATATCAAAAACACGAGTACAACAACTCAAATGTTAGAGGAGTAATCGATATAAATCGCCATATCAGGTTCAACATACCTGCAAACGGAAAAATTGCATATAATACCAGGGAATACAGTTTTGATAATCCAATTACGGAACTTGTAAGACATACCATTGAATATATGCGTTCAAGTAATACTTTCAAACATATTCTGACAAGCAATGAAGAAGTAAAAACAGCTGTAGAAACCATTATAAATGCAACTCAACTTTATAATCGGATGGAAAGAAATAAGATTCTTTCTAAAACAAGCAGATCAATCAAATCTCCATACTTTTATAAATACCGTGATCTTCAAAAAATTTGCCGAATGATTTTACTTCATGAAAAGATTAAATATGATTCCTCATCAAATACGATTTATGGATTATTGTTTGATGGAGCCTGGCTTTGGGAAGAATATCTTTCAACAATACTAAAGAAAAAAGGTTATGAACATCCAGAAAACAAGAAAAAGAATGGAGTTATTCATCCGTTTACAGATAAAAGAACAGGAAGGTTTTATCCTGATTTCTATAAACCAAAAGCAGGCCATAGCTTAAAGGAAGAATTAGCAGATGTAATCCTTGACGCTAAGTACAAAAACTTTGATGAATACAATCCTCCTGCCGATGATATTGCACAAATGATTTCTTATATCCATGTTATGGATGCAAGATTAGGGGAGTTTGTATACCCTTCAAAGAATAAAAATGAATCAGGAGTTAATTGGATTATACGCCCTTTTGCAAATACAAGTGCTGAATTAAAAACAAAGCCATTTTTGATTCCTCAAAATGCATTTGATTATTCTGATTTTAAGAGAGAGATGCAAACAGAAGAAAAAAAGATGATGACATAACAGATCTCACAATGCCAATTGATTCAAGTATAATTTTAATGATCCGTTAGTATTTGCTAAAAGTGAAGAATGCTAACTCAAGAAGATTTAATAAACTTACAAAATAAGGAAGTGTACTATGTCAAAAGTTTTACCACCCATTTTAGAAACAGGACGCCTCATTTTACGTCCACTAAAAATTGAAGACCTTCAGGACCCTTTCAAATGGACAGGCTTGAAGCAAAGACATATCATGAGGATTTTTAATATATGAAATATTTCCGCGTACACACTTCAGATATTGCATATCTTACTCAGCAGCCAAGAGGCATTTTTACAACTGTCGGTAAACTTGTAGATTCAAAAATTCTCACAGACGAAGAAACTGCCGAATACTGGAGACAGCGTGAGTATTTTGAAAAAGTTCTGCCAGTACCGCCATTTTACAAAGACGGAAATCCAGACCATGCAATTACCTGGTTCAAAGATACAGAACAGGGCAGGGATATCTGGAATCAGCTGACTTTTTACCGCCAGATGTGCAGCAAGTATGGAGTTCAGCTTTACAAAACTGAAACAGAAGAAATTCCAGGCGAAATAATTTATGAAGATGATTTTCAGATTGCGGTTATCAATCCTAAAGAAACAAACCGTCCTGCTGAACTTGTTTCAACATTTATAGAATAGTTTCCGCAACAAGTTGAAAAAAAAATTTGACAAATTCAAAATTCGGGTGGATAATTTAAATATAGTCTATCAACACGTGTTGATATCACGCAAAAACAAGGAGGAATTATGAAAAAGTGGATGGCGGCCATTGCGGCTTTGGGCATTTGTTTTATGGGTTGTTCCGGTGTTAATCTGACAACGGATGAAAATGAGACCGATTTTTCTGCCGAGAGAACGGTTTCCTCTTACGACACTTCACTTTCCGGTACCTATTACATCAAGAATGCATATTCAGGACTCTACCTTGATGTAAACGGGGGCGCAAGTGCAAACGGAACAAACATTCAGCAGTGGACTTACAATGGTTATGCTTCACAGCAGTTCAACCTTGTATATTTAGGAAGCGGTTACTATGCAATTAAAACTGTGTGTTCCGGCAGCGCACAGGCACTGGATGTCTGGGGGCGCAGTTCTTCAGACGGAACTAACATTGCAACCTACTCTTACAGCGGAGGTACAAACCAGCAGTTCAAGTTTGTAAAACAGTCTGACGGTTCTTATGCAATTCTTACCCGCATGAGTGGAGACAACAGCTGTCTTGATGACTACAACTGGAGTAAAAGTGCAGGAGGAAATGTTGTTCAGTGGAATTACTGGGGAGGAGCCTGTCAAAAATGGTTCCTTACCAAAGCAGGTTCTTCGTCATCATCAAGCTCATCGTCATCAAGTTACGACTCTGGATTTATGCGCGGTGTGGATGTGAGTGCCCTTTATTCAATTGAAGAAGACGGCTCTAAGTTTTATGAAAAAGGCAGTTCAACTTCCAAAGACATGCTGCAGATTTTAAAAGACCATGGAGTTAACTGGATTCGCCTCCGTGTCTGGAATGATCCCAACAATGCAAATTATGTTCCCATGACAAACTATGGCTGGTGCGATATCTGGAAGGCGGTTGCAATCAGTAAGAGGGCAAAAGCTCTTGGAATGAAAGTGCTTCTTGACCTGCATTATTCTGACACCTGGGCTGACCCTGGTTACCAGCTGCGTCCAAGGGCATGGGATGACTGTTCCGGCATAAGTGACCTTGCTTCCCGTGCAGCTGCATTTACAAAAGATTGTCTTACAAACATGAAAAATTATGGCGGCGGACTTCCGGACATGATCCAGATTGGAAATGAAATAAACTCAGGAATCATGATTTCTGCAAGTGACTACACCGGAACTGATTTGTGGTGCGGAATTTCTACCTCCAATTTCCAGACTGTAATGAAAGCCTGCATCAGTGCAGTTCGTTCTTACAGCAGCAGCATAAGCATCATGCTTCATCTTGCAAACGGCGGTTATGCAAATAACATAAGCTATGCCTATGCCTACATTGGTTCGCTTGATTTTGATGTGCTCGGTCTTTCTTATTATTCCTATTTCAGCAGCAATAAAACGGCTTCTGAACTTTCCAATGTAATTAAAACTTACAAAGCAAAGGGAAAGAAAGTTGTTGTTGCCGAGACAAGTTTCCCCTGGACTGTAGAGCAGTATGCAAATGATAATGTAAGCAACACAATCTGGTACTACAATGATGCAAAGGACACGGGACTTTCTTCTGCCTACACAAACCTGAGCGGTGTAGCGGGCACTTACGGAATTGCAACCAGCACTTACAACGGAACAAAAATTATTTCTGCAAGCGAGGCAAATCAGAAGGCGGTTGTTACAGCCCTCTTTAAGATTGTAAAAGCAGCAGGAGGAGACGGACTCTTTTACTGGGGCGGTGAATGGGTTGCTTCAAACTCTTTTGGCAGCACCTGGGAAAATCAGGCTCTGTTTGACTTGAACCACCGTGGATTAAGTGTGCTGGATGCCTTTAAAGATCAGTACTGATTTTTTCTTTGTCTAAAATAAGAGACCGTGACATGAGGGAAATATTTTCCTTAAGTCACGGTTATTTTTTTGCAGCCTGCACTTTAGACCCCACTACAGCATTTAAATATAGAAAAATTTCCAGTCTCATGTTAAAATATTTACATTATGGAAGACTTTGCCACACTCAATAAAAAACTGGTACTGGTAGTTGATGATGAAGAAATAAACCGCGAACTTCTGGGGAATATTCTTCATGAAAAATACAGGGTTGAATATGCCTGCGACGGTGAAGAAGCAATGCAGTGCATCAGGCGGGACAGAAACATTCTTTCCTGCATTCTGCTTGATCTTTCCATGCCAAAAAAAAGCGGACTGGAAGTTCTTTCCGAAATCCGTACTGACGAAGCGCTAAGCCACATTCCTGTAATGATTCTTACCGCCCATCAGGAAGCAGAAATTGAAAGTCTTGAAAACGGCGCCTACGATTTTATTGTAAAACCCTTTGAAATGCCTTCCCTGATTCTAGCCCGTGTTGCAAAAACAATCCTTCATGCAGAAGAAACCTATATCATCCGCGAAACAGAAAAAGACAAGCTTACAGATTTACCCAACATTATGTTCTTTAAAAAACTCTGTGAACTTGAACGGATAAATCTTACCAAAAGCGGATCAAAGGCAGCCTACGCCTATTTTAACATCCTGAACATGAAGGCCTACAACAGCCATTACAACTTTTCAGAAGGCGACAAACTTCTTTACAGAGTTGCACAGATGCTATTGTCCTTCTTTACAGACATGCCGGTCTGCCGTCTTAGTGATGACCACTTTGCCGTAATGGGAGATGCAACAGAGTTTCCAAAAAAAATCCCGGCATTTCTTGAAAAAATAAAAACTGCAGGTTGTGGAAAAGTTATTGATTTTCAGGTAGGAGTTTTTATTGAACAGGAAGAAGCAGTTGACCTCAGTAAAGCAATTGACTATGCCCGTCTTGCCTGCAATCACATTCACGGAGACTTAACAAAACACATTTCATTTTTTGACAACTCCCTTCTCCAGCAGTTTAATGACCAGCAGCATGTTCTTGATTTCTTTGACCAGGCCCTGCGTGAAAAATGGATAAAAGTTTTTTATCAGCCGATTGTCAGAAGCATCACAGGAGAAATTTGTAACTTTGAAGCACTTGCCCGCTGGAAGGATCCTGAAAAGGGAATGCTCAACCCCGGAATTTTCATACCGGTTATTGAAGACCACAAGCTTAGTGCAAAAATGGATTTGTACATGGTAGAAGAAGTTTGCCGTGAGGCAGAAGAACGCAAGTCAAAAGGAATTGAACAGGTTCCGGTTAGCGTAAACTTTTCCCGCAACGACTTTGACCAGTGTGATATGGTACAGGAGATTATCGACATTACAAACAGGTACAAGTATCCTCATGACAAACTTGTAATTGAAGTAACCGAAAGTGCCTTTTCAAGCAATCATGAATATCTTCAGCAGCAGATTGACCGTCTGCACAAGGAAGGTTTTAAAGTCTGGATGGATGACTTTGGTGACGGCTTTGCTTCACTGAATGTTTTGCAAAAACACAACTTTGACCTTATCAAACTGGACATGGGCTTTATGAGGGAATTCAACCCCAACGGAAAAAACGGTCAGATAATTACAGACATAATCCGTATGGCTCAGCATCTTGGAATTCACACCCTTTGCGAAGGAATAGAAAATAAAGAACAGCTTGAATTCCTGAGGGATGTCGGCTGTGAAAAAATCCAGGGCTTTTACTACGGAAGACCAATGCCCACAGACGATTTCCTGTCACAGACACAGGCGGGAAAAATGGTCAGGATTGAAACAAAAGAAAATGCAGAGTTCTTTGAAGACCGCTGGGGTTTCTGGTTTACAAAAGACATGTTCAACGAAGTTCCAGGTTCCATTCTTGTTTACAAAGCATCCGGCAACGAAGACATACTTTATGTTTCAAAAGAAATCCTTGAACTTTTTGAGTGTGATTCAATCAAAGAATTCCTTGAGTACACAAAACACAGTTTCAAAAATATTGTTCATCCAAAAGATCTGGAAAAAACAGAAACCGCAATCTGGAGTCAGATAAACTCAAGCAAGAAAATGCGTGATTATGTAAAGTACCGCATAATCACAAAAAAAGGTCATGTCAAAACTGTAGAAGATTTGGGGCACCTTGTTCATCATAAAGTTTATGGAAATATTTTCTTTGTATTTATGTACGACGAAAAACAAAGATTAGCAGCAATGTAATTTGAGTCAGGAGAGTCTATGACAAAAGAAGAATTAGTTGCGGCAGGTGCAGATTATGACGGCGGACTTGCCCTTTGCATGAACAACGAAGAATTTTATTTTAAGATGATTCGTAAAGGTCTTGCAAACCCAAAGTTTGATTCCCTCAAAAAAAATCTTGATGAAAAAAAAATATGACGAAGCGTTTGAAGATGCACATGCCCTTAAAGGGGTTGCAGGAAACCTTCATCTTACCAGTCTTTACGATGCCATATCACAACTTGTAGAACCTCTGCGTCAGAAAGATTTTAATAAAGACTATGATGCTCTTTACAATGCTGTAAAAGAAAAACTCGAAGCTTTTAAGAAAGTCGCTGAATAAAAACTGTACTATAAAAAAAAGCGGGGAAGTTTTATGAAAAAGTTTATATTGCTTATTACAAATGTTGCCATAATTTTTTTTGTGCTTATATTTGTTGCAATCTATACACAGAAAGAACTCAAGGCAGATGTTCAGAATCAAAAAGAGAATTTTAAAAACATCACAATCAGCGCAGAACTTGTTACAAAAAACTATCTGGAAGGTGAACAGCGCACCTGCGACTCCTGGGCAAAGTTTATTAACTCCCGGCCGAAACTTACGATTGAAGAAGCAATCACTTTTGTTGCAAGTGCAAAAACCAGAAGTGAAATAATCGGTCACATTCTTTTTGAAAAAGAAGGAAAACTTATTGGTCTTTCTACAAGAACTTATTCTCCGGAAAATGCAGGTTATTCCCTTTCTTACGAAAACCTTGATATTTTTGAAAGCTTCGAAGAAATTGAAGAAATGGGAGAAGGCGTTAATGTAACAAGAGCCTATGTGAACCCTGCAACAGGAGTTCAGTCAATTGCTTTTTATGACACAATAAAACTTTGGGATCCGCAGAATAAAAACTATTATGATGCCTATCTTCTGCGGCTTGTTCCAATGTCTCACCTGGAAGCAAAATGGTCTTTCCCGACCGACAAATATAAGAACGCAGAAATATCTATTGTTGATGCAAAGGGAAATTTTATTCTTAAGGGAAACTCCTTTACAAAATCCAACATCTACGAATGTTATGATGAACACAATAAACCCGGCGACTCTGATTACATTGACATAAGAAAAACTTTTGAAGAAAAATCCGGCGGCTTTGAAATGGTTAATGTTAAAGGTCAGACAGAATACATTGCCTTTAATAGAATAAACACAAACAGACAGTGGTGTTTTATTTCATCAATACCTGTGGAAGATCTGCACCAGAAAACAATTGACTGGACCCTTTTGGGAATTGTTGCAATTTCTCTTCTTTTACTTCTGGTCTTTGACATTATTTCCATGCTGACTTTAAATCATAAACTGGAAATTGCCGCTAAAGCCGCAGAAACTGCAAACAAAGCAAAGACAGATTTTCTTTCCACCATGTCACACGACATCCGCACTCCAATGAATGCAATAATTGGTCTTACAACTATTGCAGAAAAAAATATTGAGCACCCTGACCTTGTTGCAGAAAACTTAAAGAAAATTATAATGGCAAGTAATCACCTGCTCACGCTTATAAATGACATTCTTGATATTTCAAAAGTAGAAAGCGGAAAAATAAATCTTACGCCAGTTACTTTTTCAATCGTTGAATCTGCCGAAAACCTTGTAAACCTTTCACAGCCGCTTGTGCGCGAAAAAGAAATAGACTTCCGTTTTAGAATTAAAAACATTAAGAATGAATTTCTGTATGCGGACAAACTTAGAATCAATCAGATTTTTATAAACCTGCTTTCCAATGCACTTAAGTATACTCCAAAGGGCGGACAGGTTTGTGTTGACCTGCACGAAGAAGCAAGCGACAAGACGGGAATTATAAACTTAAGTTACACAGTTACAGACACCGGCATTGGCATGAGTCAGGAATTCATAGATAAAATGTATGAGCCCTTCATGCGTCAGACGGACAGCCGTATAAATACAATTCAGGGAACAGGTCTTGGTCTTGCAATCACAAAAAAAATGATTGATTTGATGAACGGTACAATCACCTGTAAGAGTAAACTGGGAGAAGGAACCTGTTTTAATGTAACAATAGAAGTTCCTGTTGCAGACATGCAGGAAGCAGAAATGATGCTGCCGCCGATAAATGTTCTTATCATTGATGATGATGAAGTTCTTCTTGAAACAGCCCAGGACACATTAAAGTCACTTGGTGCAGGTGCACAGATTTCTCAGTCAGGAAACGAAGCACTTACTTTGATTGAAGAACATATCCGTCAGGAAAACCCCTTTGACGTAATCATCCTTGACTGGCAGATGCCAGAAATAAGCGGAGTGGAACTTACACGCAAGATTCGTGAAAAGGCAGGTGAGAACATTCCGATTCTGCTTGTTTCTGCCTACGACTGGTCTATCATTGAAGAAAATGCAAAGAATGCAGGAGTGAACGGTTTTATCAGTAAACCGCTTTTCCGTTCTTCTTTGTATAAAAAAATCAGTGAAGTTTTACAGCTGGAAATTAACTGCGAGACAAAAGAAGAAAACAATGATGATATTGCAGGAATGAATATTATTATTGCAGAAGACATTGATGTAAACTACGAAATTGTAAGCACCTTCCTGGAGATGTACGGAATAACTTCTGTTCGTGCGGAAAACGGAGAAGAAGCAGTTACCCTCATGGAAAGTGCAGTTGAAAATCAGTACGACATGATTTTTATGGACATTCAGATGCCTGTAATGAACGGACTGGATGCAACAAAAGCAATCAGAAAACTGCCTGATCCGGTTGCAAGAAACATTCCTATTGTTGCAATGACTGCCGATGCCTTTAGCGAAAATGTTGCAGAATGTATGGAGGTAGGAATGAACGGTCACATTGCAAAACCCATTGATGTAAAAGTGGTTATAAAGGAAATAAGGCGCATCAAGGATGAATACGGCTCACGCAGGTAAGGAAAATACAATCGCGCAAATGAAAGAAAAAAATCGCATCGGTCCCTTTTTAATTATACTTGCCGGCATTTTCTGGGGCAGCATGGGGATTTTTGTAAGAAAACTCACTGCAGAAGGTTTTACTTCAATTCAGATTGTTTCAATCCGCCTTACACTGGCTGCAGTATTTTTTTCCGTGATTTTATTTATAAAAGATCGCTCTGGTTTTAGGATTGCACTAAAAGACATACCGCTCTTTCTTGGACTTGGTTTTGGAAGCATCCTTGTTTTTACAGTCTGCTATTTTACTGCCATAAATCTTATGTCTCTTTCCACTGCGGCAATTCTTCTTTATACATCTCCTGTGTGGATTATGCTCATGTCCATAATTTTCTTTCATGAAAAGATGACAATACAAAAAATCCTGGCACTTCTTCTGGCTTTCGCAGGCTGTGTTCTTGTCTCAGGAGTGTCCGGTGAAAAAATTCCTTTTACAGGCCTGCTGATTGGACTTGCATCCGGTCTGGGTTATGGTTTATACAGCATTCTCGGAACAATTGCCCTGAGGCGTTATTCCCCTTACACAGTAACCACTTACACTTTTATTCTTGCGGCGCTGGGTTCTCTTTTCATCTGTCATCCTCTGGAAATGATAAATAAATTTTCCTGCTCATCCAATTTGCCCTGGCTGATTGTATTCTGTCTGCTAACGGCTCTGG